>DASUUK010000095.1 GCA_036374135.1 Euzebyales bacterium | reverse complement strand
GGGCGCCGGTCAGGTCCCCGTACCGCCGCTGCCGCGTCGTCGTCCGCGTGCCAGGGACCGCCGTGACGCGGACGGCGACGGGCACGCCCTTGACGCGCTCGACGTCGAAGTGCACACGTGCGCCGGCGGTGCGGGCGCGAGGCTCCACGTCGTGCTCGTGCACCGGGTACTGGCGGCCAGAGGCCTCGATGCGGCCGTCACCCGATCCGGCGTCGAACCACAACATCACTCCGTTTGGCATCCTCACCGCTCCTCTGTCATGACGAACGCGCTGGTCGAACGCCTGTAACCCAGGTTGCCGAAGTCGTGTTGCGCCCAGCCGGCTCCACACGCTCGAGGTCCCGTGCCGGTCTCGATACGACCGCGGTCACTGGTCGTGCTCGAAGTGCTGCACGAACGCGTCGGATCCTGGGAGGACGTAACCGATCCGGCGTCGTCGGACCAGCGCACCACATGCGGCGGCTGGCCGTCGCGTCCTCTGAGTTCGAGTATCTCGGCGTCCCGATCAGGCTCGCCGACGCGGTGCCGCTTGATCACCAGTCGGTCACCGACAGTCGCGCGCACGTCCTCATCGCCGTCCCGCTTTCGGTTGCTGCTGTTCGCCTCCATTGTCGGACAGGTCGCATATGCGGTCGAGGGCGTTGTTTCTACGCGACGTGGGACCTTCGCATGACGCCCCTGCCTCGTCCTCATCGGTGCCCAGGGTCGAGCCCGACATCCTGCGAAGGCACGGCGATGACGGCGCGCGACGTGCTCGAGGCATTCACCGAGGTGTGTGGTCTCCCGGTCGCGAACCTCTCGGGCGAGGTCTGCATCACACCGTCGTCGCCGATCGTGACCAGCAGCCGTTCGTGCGGTGATCTCGTCAGGCAGCGCTTGTCCATCCGGGCTGGCCAGCAGGACCTCACGTTGGGAACGCTCGCGCGGCGGCGGTTCGGCATGGGTGTGCGCACACCGCCGAACCGGCGTGCACGAACGAGCGGAGCCCCGGCCGTGATCCCTCCGGGGATCGGTCGTCCGGGGCTCTGCCGGTTCCTTCCCAGGGTGGTCGGACCTACGTGAGGCCGTCCGCGTTGTCCATGGTCCGCGGCAAGCGCCCTGGGCGGCGCTCGTCCGACCTGCCGGTGGGGTGATCATTCCCCGTCGGTCCGATCCCTAGTGTCCCACGGGTTGAGCACGGTGCCAGGCCGTTCGGTCCTGCCTGTCGAGACCTTCGCCCCCACTGGAGTCTGCCGGGGTTGGAATCGGGCCGGTCGGCGGGTGGATGATGTGGCTTTCCCCGCCATCTGCCGTCGAGGGGCGGACCAGCGTGGAACCGTCCGCAGTCACTGGCCGGGTGCGTCCGGACGCCGGGCCGTTGTACCCTGCACGGCGCCGGCGCCGCGTGGGATGCTCAGGCATCGGCTCGATGATCACCGGAGGAGAGGGACATGCCGGCCGCGAAGCGTTGGACCGTCGAGATCTATCTCAGTGAGCACCCCGAAGACGAGGGGGGGCACACCCACGCCGAGGCACGGCTGCACACGCAGGACGCCACCGACCTGCGCGGCCGCGGTGAGGCACGCAAGCACCCGAATGACGCCGACGTACCCGAGATCGGTGATGAGCTCGCCGCCGCCAGAGCACTGTCGGACCTCGCGCATCAGCTGCTCCATGCCGCTGCAGACGACATCGAAGGCGTGACCCACCAGCCCGTCGCCGACCTCGTCGACTGAGCGCTGTGGGCCCGGTCGCCGACCCCCGACCCGCCTGAAGTGGGTCGCATCGTCGTCGGCGTCGACGGCTCACCACCGGCCGACCGCGCGCTGCGGTGGGCGGTGCGTGAGGCCCGACTGCGATCGTCTGCCGTCGAGGTCGTCCACTGCTTCATCGCACACGGCAGTGGTCCCGTGACCCGCGCCCAGGAGCAGCAGCTCGCCGACACACGGCTCGAGGCGATCACGATCCGCAACCGTGACGCGCTCGATCGCGTCACGTGGAGAGCCGCGACGACCGCCGTCAGGGCGGTGCCCAGTAGCGGTCTCATCGCCGCCGCGGTCGACGCCGATCTCCTCGTCGTCGGTGCCCGGGACGCAGAAGGGTTCCATCGACTGCGGTTGGGATCCACCGGCTACCGCACCGCGGCGCACTCGCCGGTGCCGGTAGCGGTGATCGGCGCCGACGGCGGCGGGCCCGAAGACATGGACGCAAGACGTCCGCTGGTGGTTGGGGTGGACGGCTCACCTGCTGCGCACCGCGCGCTGCTGTGGGCGGTCGACGAGGCCCGACGTCGGTCGGTGTCTTTGACCGTCGCCCACGCCTACCAGCCCACCGTGCCGGCGACGCCGGAGGCGGAAGCAGCCGCCCGGCACGCCGCGGAAGCCATCGTGCGGGGTCTGGAACACGACACGGTGACAGTGGAGACGGTGGTCGTTCGCGGCACACCTGCCGGCAGGCTGCTCGAGCTGTCCGGCAGTGACCGCCTGCTGGTCATTGGCACGCGCGGCGGCGGTCCGCTGTCCGACATGCCGTTCGGTTCGGTCAGCCATCAGTGCCTGCACCACGCGTGCGGTCCGACGGTGATCGTCCCCTGAGGACCAGGGGTCGTGCCGCCGTGACGCCTGCTTGAATTGTGGCCAACGTGAGCCGTTTCGCTGACGGTGGCTCAGCTCAGGTCGCGCGAGCCGACGGCCCGACCACCTCACCGCGGATGGCGTCGCCGTCGTCGACGGTGTCCAGCTGCCGTTCGATCACGTGCATCCGCGCCGCGAGGTCGTGGTCCTGCAGCACGTCGCTGATCCACCGCCAGAAGTCCGTGCGACCGGCGTGGTAGTTGATGACCGAGGGGTCACAGAAGCGCACGTGCCGGTGGAACTCGGTGATGTTCGCGGCGACCGCTCCGTCACGGAAGTAGAAGCGCCGCGGCACCGGCAGCGCCCCGTCGACGTACTTGTGCCAGTGGCGGATGTGTGCTGTGCGGCGTCACCCGATGGTGCAGCGTTCCAGGCGGGTCGGATCGCGACGGTCTGTGTCCGAGGCCGTGCCACTGGCGTGCAAGCGCTCATTCGGCGTCCGGGCACGGTCTACGCGAGCGGGCTCGAGCACCTCGATGTCCGCCGCGCGGTTCACCGGACGACCGACCGCCATGGCCGCGTGCACCGCGTCGACGACGCTATGCCTCCACGGTCGGCGCCGGAGCGCGGCGTCCAGATCGCGGAGCAGGTCGTCGACGCATCCTCCACCACTGGGTGCCGCCGGGTAACGCGTGAGCACATCGACGAGTGCGGGTGTCGCGCGGCGTCGCGCTTGCTCGATGCGCTCGGCACCGACAGTCGGTCGCCACCGGCGATGAGCTCGGCTGCTCGCGCCGCATGTGCGGCTGCCCCGAGGATGTACTTGACCTGGTTGGCGTCGGCCAGTGGGGCGGGTAGCGGCCGATGCCGCGCTCATCGCCGTGCGCGCTGCATTCCGTGCGGCGGCGCTGCCTGCGTCGTTCGCCGCCTTGATCGCCGCCCACGCCGCCCCGCGCTGAACCTTGCTTCGCTTGGCACCGCGGGCGAACGTCCACGCGGCGTCGATCGTCTCGCGCGGTCGTGCGTCGTAAGGATGCTCGCACTCGAGGCGCTTCGGAGTTGCGGGGTGTAGGCGGGTAGCGGCGAGCCCGCGAGCCGCGATGAGTCGTGCGACGGCCGGCAGTCGTACTGTTGCACCCGCGACCGAAGGACTGCTGATGCGCAGCGTGACCTACTCGATGAACGTCTCACTCGACGGCTACATCGTCGGCCCCGACGGCGACTTCAACTGGACCGTACCCGACGACGACGTCTTCCGCTTCTGGATCGACCAGATCCGACACGTCGACGTCCACCTCATGGGACGACGGCTGTACGAAACCATGCTGTACTGGGAGACCGCCGACCAGAACCCCTCCCTCGACGACGCCGAGCTCGAGTGGGCCGCGCTGTGGAACCCGCTCCCAAAGGTCGTGTTCTCCACCACCCGGTCTGACGTGCAGGGCACCGCCCGCCTGGCCACCGGCGGCCTGGCCGACGAGATCGAACGGCTGCGAACTGAACCCGGCGACGGCGACATCGCGATCGGCGGCGCAACGCTGGCCGCCGAGGCCGCCGCGTTGGACCTGATCGACGAGTACCGGACCATGGTCTACCCGGTCCTGGTCGGCGGCGGCATCCCCTACTTCCCCCACCACGAACGCCGCGCGGACCTCGAACTCGTCGAGCACCGCACCTTCAACTCGGGCGTCGTCTACCTCCGCTACCGCGTCGCACGCTAGACAGGACCCCGCTACTCAGTCGTTGGTGCTGCGCCTCGGGTCACAGCTGATCGCCCGGGCTGAGCCGTCGGTGGGCGTCCCGGGCGCGCTCGTCCGCGGCCGACGCGCCGTAGCGTTGCAGCATCTGTGGCGACCGCCACCCGGCGAGGCGCATCAGATCATCGTCGGAACCGCCCGCGG
>DASUUK010000094.1 GCA_036374135.1 Euzebyales bacterium | reverse complement strand
GAAGAGCCAGATACAGGCGCTGGACCGCACCCAGCCGATGCTGCCCGTGCGCCCAGGGCTGCCGGCCAGCCGCACCCACGACTATGTACGGCATGGGACGACCACGCTGTTCGCCGCGTTAGAGGTCGCCACCGGCAAGGTGACCGACGCCTGCTACCCCCGGCACCGCCACCAGGAGTTCCTGCGCTTCCTCAAGCAGGTCGCCAAGGCCTACCCGCGGGTCAAGCTGCACATCGTGTGCGACAACTACGCCACCCACAAGCACGACAACGTGCAGCGATGGCTGGCCCGCCACCCGCGGATCACGCTGCACTTCACGCCGACGTCGGCCAGCTGGCTGAACCTCGTGGAGACGTTCTTTGCGATCATCACCCGCCAGGCCATCCACCGCGGCAGCTTCACCTCGGTCGACGACCTCATCGCGGCGATCCGCACCTACATCGACGCGTACAACGAGCACTGCGAACCGTTCGTGTGGACCAAGGCCGCCGACGACATCCTCGCCAAACTCAAGCCACAAACAACTTCAGCGACAGCCCACTAGTGGATCGGGGCTACTGGACTTGGACCCGGAGCCGCAGCGGCCCTCTCAGGTTGAAGTTGTACGCGTCGACGTCGATCTCGCAGTGATCCCAACTGTTCGTTCGCGAGAAGATCGTCACCCATTTCCACGACTTCGCCGCCACGGAGTGTGAGGCATTCTTGCTCCCCGACGTGTAATTGTAGTTGCTGTTCGTGCAACTCACGTAGCGGCTCGTCTGAATCGACCGGGACCGCGTGTCCCCGTTGTAGATGCCGATACGTGCCTTCTTGACGTTGGAGGCCTGGCCGATCATCCCCACCCACGCCGGCGCGTAGGACCGGCCAACGCCTTTGGTCGAGCCGACGTTCCGCCACGTCGCGGCACTGGCGGGAACCGTCAACGCGAACACCAACAACATCACCACAAGTACCACAATGCGCTTCATCGCAGATCCTTCGTCGCACCACGCACCAAACGGTCCGGCCGGATCGCCCGTACGATTCCACGCCCACCGTGGCAGTGCCATGTTGGGGATCCTCGCGGTTGCCATGGCCGCGAGCCAGCAGGCGTGCACGGTACGCGTCGAGCTTCCCGCCTTTGCTTGTTGCAGCCCCGATGTGTTCACTGTTCATAGGGCGCGTCGATCCAGCGTCTCAGGGTCCGTCACGTCCAGACAGACCCGCCCCATGTGGTTGTCACGGTTCAGCTAGACACGTCAGCGTCGGTTCGTCAAGCGTCTTCTCACACGAACGGATTCTTGTCGGAGATACACGTGCAACGGCATGCAACAAGGTCACAGCGAATCCACTAGACCACTGGTCAGGAGAACCAACCAGTGCTGCGGCGCCGGGCGGGTGTTCTGCCAGATGTGCCTGGTCCGGCGTACTCGTCGAGGCCGCCCACGCCGCGCTCACGGCCGATGCCGGAGCGGCCGTATCCGCCCCACTCGGTCTGCGGCACGACGGGGTGGTAGTCGTTGATCCAGACGGTGCCGTGTCGCATCCGGCCGGCCACGCCGCAGGCGCGGTCGGCGTCACGGCTCCAGACCGCGCCGGCCAGCCCGCAATCGGTGTCGTTGGCGATGCGCACCGCGTCATCGACCCCGCGCACCGCTCGACGGTCAGTACCGGCCCGAACGATTCGGTGTGGACGACCGTCATGTCCTGGCTGCAGTCGTCGAGCACCGTCGGCAGGTAGTAGTGGCCCTGGGCCAACGCGGGATCGTCGGGACCGGCACCGCCGCACAGGATGGTCTCGCTCGCGTCGGCGTCGGTCACACGGCGCCCCCGCACGTCGGTGATCCCCACCGCCCGGTCGCCGGCGAAGCGCACACGTGACGAGCGCGCGTCACCACATCCAGGTTCGGGCGGTCACGGACGGGATGCAGGTACGCGCGCGCAGCTGACAGCCGCCGACCGGCGTGGATGTTCCGGTCGAACGCCGCGAACCCCTCCTGTCGTGCGCCGTTGACGTCGTCGGTGAGCGGGACCCCGCCTGGCGCACGGCGTCGAAGAGCGCCGCGTGGAGCGGGCTGGCGGCCGGTCCGCGTTCAAGGAGCAGCGGGTCCGTGGCGCCGCGGTACGGGGTCGTCGGGCGTGGCCGCCAGACAGCGTTCCATCCGCCGGAGGTACGGCAGGCAGTGGCGTAGCTCCAGTGCTCCATGCCGGGTGCGGCGGCCCAGTTCTCGTAGTCCATGGGTTGCCGCGCTGGTAGATCATGCCGTTGATGCTGCTCGAACCACCCAGAACCTTGCCGCGCGCGTGGGCGATGCGCCTACCGCCCATACCGGGTGCCGGCTCGGACTCGTACCGCCAGTCGGGGAGGCGGCTGCCGATCGGGAACGCGAGCGCTGCCGGCATCCGCGGCCGTCGTCCCCGCCAGTGCCCATCACCGTGACGCGCGCCACGCCCGCCTCACTCCATGCGACGGTGGCGGACCGTGTAGCGCCCGCCGGTGACGTCGAGGGCGAGCGGCAGACCGATGCATCGTGACAGCGACCGCGCGGTGAGCGTCGCCGAAAGGGGCCCGGCCGCCACGACGGCGGCGTCGGCCAGCAGCAGCGCGTGGGTGAACCCCGGTGGGATCTCCTCGACGTGGTGCGTGACGAACACGATCCCGGCGGGACGCGGGTCGGCCGCCAACCGCTCCAGCACGGCGATGAGCTGCTCTCGCCCCGCGATGTCGAGCCCGGCGGCGGGCTCGTCGAGCAGCAGCAGGTCGGGTGATGTCATCAGCGCCCGCGCGATCTGGACACGCCGGCGCTCGCCCTCGGACAGCGTCGCGATCGCCCGGTGGGCCCCCGGCCCGACACCGAGCCGTTCGAGCAGGTCAGTCGCGCGCAGATGGTCCTCGACGTGGGGACCGTCAGCACCGTGGCCATGCGACCGCGTGC
This sequence comes from Euzebyales bacterium, assembly GCA_036374135.1. NCBI lineage: Bacteria > Bacillati > Actinomycetota > Nitriliruptoria > Euzebyales > Euzebyales bacterium. The sequence continues at coordinate 63,932 of DASUUK010000094.1, read as the reverse complement.
CTGCACGCAGCCGGACGAGGGTCGCCGTGCGGGCGCCGAGCACCGCCTGGTGTGCGGTCAGGCGGGGATCGAGCATCCGGCCGAGCTCCGCGCTGGCGTAGCCGATGCCGGGGCGCAACGCGCGAACGTCCACCCGGCCCAGACGATGGCCGAGCACGGACGCGACTCCGCGGGACGGGAAGCGGTACGTGCTCGCGATCTGCAGCAGCGTGGATTTGCCGGCTCCGTTGGGTCCGATGACGACCCAGCGCTCGCCGGCCCGCACGCGCCAGTCGACATCGCGGAGCAGGGTCGCGCCGCCTGCGGTCACGGTGACGCCGGCGAGGTCGAGCAGGGGTGCTCCGCCCGGCACCGGCTCCCTTTCCTTCCCGAGGTGGCGCGCGTCCGACGTCGGCGACGGGCGGGGGTGGTCCCGTCAGCCGCGCACGTAGGGCGCGAACGACTGGCCGTTGCCCGACAGCACGGCCCTGGCGGCCTCAGCGTACGCGGCCGGCGCGACCAGCTCCCACACAGGGTCGGTCGGTGCGGTGAGCTGCTCGGGCTCGTGCTCGCGCAGCCACGCCAGGGCAGCGCGGGTCAGCCGGCCCCGCGCGGGCCGCGCCGAAGCACCGGCACTGCGGATCGTCAGGTGGTCGATGCGCATCCCCGAGCGGTCGAGCTGATCGAGTGCCGCCTGCGCCTGCGTCCGGCTGGGGAACCGGCCGACGACGCGCAGGTCGGCGGCGACGCCGACCACCGACGCCGCGTCACGACCACGTCGGCCGTTGCCGCCCGTGCCGGAGGACGCGTTGACGCCCTCGGGAGTGCGGACCGGCACCGGTGTGTCGTCGCGCGCGTGCCCGTCGGCCCCACCATCGCCGTCCTCGCGGGGACCGCCACGCACGCGGTCGCGCATGCCCATGAACACCGTGTAGACCACCGGGATCACGATCAGCGTCAGCAGCGTCGACGTGAGCAGGCCGCCGATCACGACCGTCGCCAGTGAGGCGGACAGCAGTGCACCCTCGCTGAGCCCGAGCGCCAGGGGCACCAGGCCGATCATCGTCGTCAGTGCGGTCATCAGGATCGGGCGCACGCGGGTCTCCGCGCCGTCGATCACGGCCTCCCGCAGCGTCATGCCCGCCGCGCGGCGTTGCTCGACGAACTCGAGCAGGACGATCGCGTTCGTGATGACGATGCCGATGAGCATCAGCAGGCCGATCATCGCCGGGAGACCGAGCTCGCGGCCCGTGATGGCCAACGCGGGGAACGCGCCGATCGCGGCGAGCGGCAGGGTCAGCAGGATGACGAACGGCGTGAGCAGGCTGCCGAACGTGGCGACCAGCACCAGGTAGACCAGGCCCACGGCGATCGCCTGCGTGACGAACAGGTCCTGGAAGCTCTCGCCGATCTCCTGGTTGCTGCCGATCTGGGTGACGTCGACACCGTCGGGTGAATCGAGGTCATCGAGCGCGGTGTTGATCTCAGTGGTGACCTGACCGATGTTCTCATCGGTGATCGTCGCGCTGACCTCGGCCGACCGTGTGCCGTCGGCCCGTGTGACCGCCACCGGGCTGTCGGCCTCCTCGACGTCGGCGATGTCGCCCAGGGTCTGACCGGTCGGCAACGGCAGGTCGCGTAGCTCCTGTGCACTGTCGACCGCCTCGGGATCGATCTGCACGAGCACGTCGCGCTCACCGCTGTCGAGGTCGACCGTCGTCGCGGTCGTGGCGTTGAGGGTGCCGGCCAGCAGACCGGCGACCGCGCCCGTGCTCAGACCGGACGCACGGGCGTCGTCCTCACGGACGTCGACGGTCAGCTCGGGGCGGGCCTCGGTGACGTTCGACGAGAGGTTCGCGAGCCCGTCCACGGCCTCCAGTTCGGCCTCGACCTCGTCCGCGGTCGCGCTGACCGCCTCGAAGTCGTCACCGCTGATCTGCACGACGGCCTCGCTGCCGGTGGGGATGGCGGACTGCTCGGTCACCGAACCGGTGAGGCCGAGGTCGTCGAGCTCCGCGCTGACCTCGTCGCGGAGCTCCGCGGTGTCGGTGCCGTCCTCGACGTCGACGGTGATCGTCGCCGTCGAGTCGCCTCCACCACCGCCGAACGCGGCCGACACGCCGTCGGTGGACGAACCGACCACGGTGGTGTAGCTGTCGACGCCGTCCACGCGCTCGAGTCGGTCCTCGAGCGGCGCGACCTCCTCGCCCGTCGCTTCCAGCGACGTTCCCTGATCGGCATCGACCGTGATCACCAGGTTCTCGGCATCGGCGGTGGGGAACAGGTTGGTCGGCACCTGGCTCAGGCTGGCGATGCTCCCACCGAGCAGGACGACGGCGATGGTCAACGTCAGCGCTCTGTGGTCCAGCGCCCACGTCAGCGGCCGGCGCACCATGCGACGCAGCGGCGAGTTCTCGGGATCGGCCTTGTCGGCCTCCGCGCGACGCAGCAGCAGCGAGCCGACGACCGGCACGACGGTCGTCGCGACCAGCAGGCTGGCCAGGAGCGCGAACGTCGTCGTCAGCGCGAAGCCGATGAAGATCTCGCCGACGAGGCCCGAGATGAACGCCAGCGGCACGAACACGGCGACGGCCGTGAGCGTGGCCGACGTCACGGCGCCGGTGACCTCGCTGGCGCCGACGCGCACGGCCTCCCGCAGTGGCAGGCCGCGCTCGAGCTGGCGGTAGATGTTCTCGAGCACGACGATCGCGTCGTCGACCACCCGTCCCGCGGCGATCGCGAGCGCGCCCAACGTGAGGATGTTGATCGTGACGCCCGTCAACCGCATCAGGCCGAGCGCAGCGATCAACGACAGCGGGATCGAGATTCCCGCCACGATCGTGCCGCGCCAACTGCGCAGGAAGATGATGATCATGAGCAGCGCGAGGACGGCGCCGATGACGGCGTCCCGGGTGACGTCGCTCACGCCGTCGGTGATCTCGGGCGACTGGTTGACGATGACCTCGGTGTCGACCGACGTGGGCAGGTCGACGTCCTCGACGGCCTGCTCGATGCGCTCGACGGTTTCGACCGTGTTGGCGTCCTGCTCCTTGCGGATCTGCAGTGTGACCGCCTGCCGACCGTCGAGCCGGGAGATGGTCTCGGTGTCGCCACGCGTGGTCGTGACCTCGCCGAGCTGCGCGATCCGCACAGGCTCGGGCCGCGGCGCTGCCACGGCCGGATCCCCGACCGGCGCCTGACCGGACGCCGCGCCGTCGCTCTGCGGGGCGGCACCGGGTGCCTGACCGCCATCCGCCTGGGCGGAGGCATCCGCGCCCTGCGCCGCGGCGGCGTTCGGCACGATCTCGATGTCGCGGATCGCCGCGACGTCGATGTTGGCACCGACGACCCGGACCGGCAGTGTCGTGTCGCCGTCAGTGACGGCGCCGACGGGGGACGAGAGGTCCGCATCGTTGATGGCGGTGACGACGTCGTTGCCCGTCAGACCGTTGTCGGCCAGCCGCTTCGGGTCGAGCGTGACCTCGACGATCCGGGCACCGGCGCCGTTGAGCGTGGCTTCCGCGACGCCCTCCAGGCCTTCGAGCTCGGGCACGAGGTCGTCCCGCGCGATCTGGGTGACCTCGCCGATGTTCTCGCCCGTCAGCGCGACGGAGTAGATCGGCAGCGCGTCCGGTGTGACGGACGTGACCTGTGGCGCGTCGACGCCGGCGGGCAGGTCGGCGGTCGCCACCGCGTCGCGGACCTCACGCTCACGCTCTTCGATGTCGGTGCCGTAGGTGTACTCGGCGAACGTCACACTGACGCCCTCGAGGCTGGTCGATGCCACCTGCTCGAGCGACGCCGTCGACTCGATCGCATCCTCGATGGGCTCGGTGAGGTTGTCGACGACCGACACCGGCCCGGCGCCTGGCTGGGTGGCGACCGTCACGAGGTACGGCGGCTGGATCGACGGGAAGAGCTCCTGGCGCAGCCCGAAGGCCGCGCCCACGCTTGCCACGAGCACGAGGACGATGCCCAGGAGCGTAACGGTCCGATGCTCGAGGGCGAGGCGGGTGAACGTGCGCACGGTGTTCAGCTCCCTGCTGGTGTCGGGTCGGGGTCGGCCCCGGCGTCCGAGGGCTCCCCGACGGCCCGGTCCGGTGGCGCGAGCGCGTGACGGACGAACGCGCACAGCTCATCGGTGAGGTACGTGAGGTCGAGCTGGCTGCCGGCCAGCATCTCGAACGGAGCCACGCGCATCAGTCCGGCGAGCGCGGCGGCCGCGACGTCGACGTCGCAGCGACGCACGCGACCGTCGCGCATGTCGGTCCGGAGTCGTTCACGCAACATGCCGAGCAGTTCGTCACGGTGGCGGCCCATGATGTGCTCGGGCTCGACCGGTGTGGGCATCTCGGTGAGCAGCAGGCGGGCCAGCGCGACCTGGTCCTTGAAGAACGCGGCCGATGCGCGGACGACCTGGTCGACTGGTCCGTCGGACAGCGCGGTGCGCACGGTCGCGACGAGTCCGCGGAAGATGTCGTCGACGAGTGCCGCCGCGAGCGCGTCCTTGCTCGAGAAGTGGTAGTAGACGGCGGCGCGGCTGACCCCGGCCTCGGCCGCGATGTCCTCCATGCGGGCGCCCCGCAGTCCCGACCGGTCGATCACCGCGCGCGCGGCGGCGATCAGGCGATCGCGGGTCTCTTCCTGGGGCGTGACGCTGCTCATCGGCGCACCACCGTACACGTGTCTAGACGCGTGTACAGATTGTTGCCCGCTTCACAAGCGGGGGCGGTGCGCTGTCACCGTTCGTCGGCGGTCTCCGTCAGCGGACCAGCCGGATGGTCAGCGGATAGTCGTAGTACTCGCTGCGGGATGCCGCGATCGCGCCCCGTACCGTGACGACGAGGTAGAGGATGAACAGGATGATGCCCACCGGGACGACAATCAGCAGCGCCAGCCCCAACGTCAGGATCGTGACCAGCACGCCCACGACCGCGTACATGATCACCGAGATGTTGAAGTTGAGCGCCTCGCGCGCATGGGCGGCCGCGAACGGATCGTGCTCGTCGCGACGCAGCAGCCAGACGACGAGCGGCCCGAGGAACGCCGGCAGACCACCGAGCAGCACGCCGGCGAGCGCGCTGAGGTGCGCACCCATCGCCCACATCCGCGACTCGTCGGTGATCGCCGCCGCCGGCGGTGGCGGCGCAGACGACATCGCGACGTCGCTGGGTGGGGGTGGCACGTCAGCGCTCGCCGTGCCGTCAGCGGCCGGCGACGACGCGTCGTCGGTCGCCGACGCGTCCGGGATGTACGGTCGGCCGCACGTCGCGCACGTCGTGTCGTCGGGTGCGATGATCCCGCCGCAGTGGGCGCACGGCCTCGTCTCGTGGCGCATGTTCTCCATGCCACCACGGTAGACGGCCATGGCGGCCGCCGATGTCGGGGAGGTCCCTGAATCGACCCTCAGCCGTCGCCGTACCTGGCCGTCACGTCGATCGGCCACGTCGGCAGCATGCCCGCCCGGCGGCGCAGCCGCTCGATGCGTTGCGTCGTCAGGCCCGACTCGCTGTCGGCGGTGATGATCGCGGTGGCCAGATCGCGGAACCCGGCACGGAAGTGGTGGCTGGACTTCAGCGCGATCACGCGGCACCGCGTGACGTCGACGCCGTGCAACAGGAACACCTCGGGATCGAACGTCTGCTGCACGCGCGACACGACGATGACGTCCACACCGTCGATGCGCAGCCGCGCCGTGCGACCCAGATCGACCTGCAGGCCGGGCGCGTAGAACGACAGCCGGAACCGGCCGTCGGTCAACCCCTTGACGTAGGCGGTCGCCGCGAGCGGAGACCGGATCCGCCGGTCGCTCTTGCCACCGAGCTTGACGTCGATGGTCGACCCGACCCCCGCCTGGTGGGCCTGCGCGGCGGTCTCGGCGTCACAGATGAACCCGAAGCAGGCGCGCTCCACCCGGTGGTCCAGCAGCGCCTGCAACAGCTGGACGTCGTCACCCATGGTCCCACCCCCCGGGTTGTCGGCGGTGTCGTTGATGACCACCGGCCCGTCGGGGATCTCGAGTGCGGCGGCCACGGCCTCCGGCGGCGACAGCCCCGCAGACCGGAAGTCCTCGCGACGTTCCCACACGTGGGCGGCGACCTCGCGCGCCGCGTCCCTCGCGAGCTCGGCCGCGTCGTCGGTCGTGCACACGATCCGCGCGCCGACGTCGAACCCGTCGGCGTACGGGAACCCGTGGAAGAAGGTACAGTCGATGATCCCCGGGCGTCGCTCGACCTCGGCGCAGCGCGCGTTGACGTCCGCGGCCGGGCCAGTGTCGGTCGTCGTCAGCGGCAGCAGCATCGGCAGGCGCTCGACGTGGGCCGTCGGCTGCATGTCACCCCGCAGGAGCCCGGGCACCAGCTCGACGGCCTCCACGCCACGATCGTGCATGTCGGTGTGGGGGTTGAGGCGCACGCCCAGCAGAACGTCGGCGTGCTCCGCCATGCGGTCGGTCACGTTGGCGTGCAGGTCCAGCGTCACGACGATCGGCGTCGTGGTGCCGACCAGCGCCCGAACGTGCGCGAGCAGATCGCCCTCGAGATCATCGGTCGTCTCGGTGACCCCGGCGCCGTGCAGCTCGAGTGCGACGGCGTCGACCGGCAGGACGGCACGCAGGCGACTCAGCAGCTCGTCGCGCAGGTGCTCGTACGCCGCGGCGCGGATGGTGCCCGACGGCTCGCCGATGGCGAAGAACGTCGGAACGGCCACCGCGCCCAGCGCCGCCAGCCCGTCGACCATGCCGCCGATGTAGGTCGCGGTATCGCGGTAGCGCGCGATGATCTCGTCGCCGCGGAAGCACTCGAACCAGTCGGCGAACGTCAGCCCGGACGCCTCGACCGCGTATGTGTTGCTCTCGTGGGATATACCCGCGATGGCCACGCGCATGGAACCCGTGGGTGGGACGGACTGCAGCACGTGCCGTGCGGAGGCAGCCGACGTCGTCGGGGCGTTCCGGCCGTCCACGCGCTCAACCTCCCGGAAGGACGGACCCGCGCTCGGGCTGACGACCGGCGCGACACGAGCAGCGTAGTGGTCACACGCGGATCGCGCGAAGACCCGCGCTCAGCCGACGCGTGCCTCGTACGCCAGCTGGGCGATGCGGTCACAGACCTGCGACAGATCCATGCCCGCACCCATCGCCGACTTGGGGAACAGGCTCGTCGAGGTCATGCCCGGCAGGCCGTTGCACTCCAGGAAGTAGAAGCGTCCGTCGCCGTCCTGCAGGAAGTCCATGCGTGACGCCGAGTGGTCTCCTTGGACCAGCACGTCGTGCGCCCGCACCGCCAGAGCCTGGAGCTCGTCGCGCTCCGCGTCGGCCTGCGGCGCCGGGCACACCTCGTCCGCCTTGCCCTCCTGGTACTTGGCCACGTAGTCGAACAGCTCGCGGTCGGTGCTGATCTCGACCACCGCCAGTGCCTCCTCACCGATGACGCCCAGGCTGAACTCGCGCCCGTCGATGCGCTCCTCGACCAGCGCGTCGGCGCCGTATTCTCGGCTCGACGCCACCGCTTCGTGCAGCTCACTGCGGTCGCTGGCCAGCGTCACCCCGATCGTCGAGCCGCCACGAACCGGCTTGACCACCCACGGACCGTCGAAGTCCACGACATCCACGTCGTCGTCATCGCGGACGACCCGCCACTCCGGTGTGGCCAGCCCACTGTCGCGGCACAACCGCTTGGCCGTCAGCTTGTCAAAGGAGATCGAGCATCCGAGCGGCGTGGGGCCGACGTAGGGGATGTCGCACAGCTCCAGCACAGCCTGGATGTATCCACCTTCGCCCTCGTCGCTGTACACCAGCGGATACACGAGGTCGGCGGCCCGGCAGACGTCGAGCACGCCGGGTGCGAACACCGTGTGCGGATACCGGTCGCGCAGCTCCGCGATCTCGTCGTGCGTGGGTGGCTCGCGGTGGACGTCGGGTTCCCACCCGTGCGGATCCGTCGAGACGAACAACTCGTCGACGCCATTGCTGACGTCAACCTCGGTGGCGAGGTCGACGTTGGCGACCTCGTGCCCGGCCGCCCGCAGGGCGCTGGCAACCTCGATGCCCGACGCCAGTGACACATCGCGTTCGGTGTTGGCGCCGCCCATGAGCATGACGATTCGCATGGTTGTGCCATGCCCCCTTTCCGCATGCCGGTAACCACGCATCGGGCGGCGCCAGCGCAATCGCACGCTGTCGACGTCAACCGATGCGGTCCGCCGCGCATGCCGTCGTCATCCGGACCGGCGGCCGAGGACGTGGAACAGACGGCTGAGGCGGCGGTACGGCTCGCGCCGGCTCGCCTCGAGCTCGACGGCGACGATGTCGTCGATGTCCCCGGGGATCTCGCTGTCGCCGGGCCACGCCTCGACGAACACCCGCACGCCGTACCAGTCGATCATCCGCACCTCGTGGGCGGCCATCAGCGCGGCGATCCCGTCGACGGTGTCACCGCGCGTCGCCACGCCCAGCGCGTTGATCTCACCGCGGGCGTCGAAGCTACGCAGCGCGTCGCGCCAGCGGCCCTCGAAGGCGGGGCGGACGGCCATCGTGGCGGCGTTCTTGGCGAGGATCGACACGACCCCGGCAGGCCGGACGAGCGCGCACAGCGCGGCGACGAACGGCGCGGGGTCGTCGACGTAGGAGATGACCCCGTGGCACAGCACGCCCGCGTACCGGCCCGCGCCGAGCAGCTCGACGGCATCGACGCCCGTCGCTCGGATCAGTTCGACCCGCGCCGCGACGGCGCCGGGCTCACGGGCCAGGGCCGCCCGGGCACGTCCGAGCATGGCCTCCGACGGGTCCACGATGGTCACCGGGTGCCCCCGTCGGGCCAGCGGCAGCGACTGGGTGCCCGCACCGCCCCCGATGTCGACGAGCGGCGCGGGAGGCTCGGGCAGGTGCCACCGCAGGTGGGCGTCGATCACACGCGTGCGTGTGCGTCCGCGCGCCGTGGCGTAGTGCCGGTCGACGAACGCCGGTGCCAGCGCCGCCCACGGGTCGGCGTCGGCGCTCACGCTGTCGCCGTTCGGGGCGGGACCGGCCCGGAGGCGCTGGTGCGGTGGGGGCGCGGCCGGCCGTGATCGGGCACCTCAGCGTCTCCGTGGATGGGCGTGGTGATCAGCAGGTGGTGTGCAGCAGCGCACCGACCGCCTCGCCGGCCGCCCGCAGCTGTTCGTAGCGTTCGACCGCGTCGTCGGTCATCAGCACGTCGTAGGTGACGCCGCGGTCGGCGAGCAGCGTGAGCGTGTCGGCGTGGATCTGGAGACGGCCGTGCCGACCCTGCGACAGCACGACGTGCCGCGCGCCGTGGTCGAGCAGCACGGTCACGTCGGCGGGCTGCACACCGTCGCCGTGCGACGTGCCGGTCCGGTTCCAGTCCCACGCGCGGGCGCGGCCGGGCATGAGCATGACGTCCTTGTAGGTCCGACCGTCGACAGTGACGCGCCCCCAGGCGTGGCCGGTGATCGTCGGCGGTGCCGCAGCCATGCCTGCATGCTACGCCGGGTGTCAGTCCGGCCGCCACGGGTACCGGTCGGGCCAGTCGATCCACGAGCTGGAGTCGGTCGGACTGACACCAGCACAGAGCACCCGGCCCGGCTCGCTGCGGCAGCGTGTCACCGGTAGACGCATCGGCGGGGCGGTACACCACGGTGCGCGGAGCCGCATACGACACGACTACGCTGCACGCCGTCGACCCACCCACAGGATCAACCATGACCCCGCAACGTGTCACCCTGATCACCCTCGGCGTCGCCGACCTCGCCCGCGCACGTGCCTTCTATGCCGCTCTCGGATGGCGCGAGCACGACCAGAGCCAGGACGAGGTCGCGTTCTTCCAGATGCACGGGGCGGTGCTCGGGCTGTTCAGCCTCGAGGCGCTCGCCGAGGACCAGGGACGGCCGCGCGCGGCGCTGGGCACCGGCGCGGTCGCACTGGCTCAGAACTTCTCGACGACCGCCGAGGTCGATGCGGCCTACGAGGCCGCCCTGGCCGCTGGCGGCACCCGCCTGAAGGACCCCGAAGAAGTCCTCTGGGGCGGCTACTCGGGCTACTGGGCCGATCCCGACGGACACGTGTGGGAGGTGGCCATGAACCCGTTCTGGCCGCTCGGCGACGATGGCAGCCTCACCCTGCCCGACACCGGCGGCGACTGACCGCTCGGTCTCCGCCGGGTCAGCCGACGCAGAACTCGTTGCCCTCCGGGTCGGCCATCGTCACCCAACGCAGCGGTCCCTGCTGTCCCTCCCACAGCCGGGTCGCGCCGAGCTGCTCGAGCCGCGCCACCTCCGCGTCCCTGCGGTCATCGCCGGCACGCAGATCCAGGTGCACGCGGTTCTTGCCCTCCGTGGGGTCGTCGACGACCTGGAACAGCAGCCGCGTCCGACCACCGTCCCCACTGCACGCGGCGAACGCACGCCACCGCAGGCGGCCCTCGTGCTCGACGTACGCATCGCTGTCGGCCGGCAGGTGGCCCTGGTCGAGCACGTGCCGGACCTGGGCGTCGTGATCCTCCACCTCCAGGTCCATGGCGGCGGCCCAGAACGCGGCCAGCCGATGCGGGTCGTGGCAGTCGACGACGATCTGATACCCGACGCTCATGAGCGATGACTCCCATCCGGCGCCGCCGCGCCCAACGCGCGGCCGCCGTCGGATGCACGGTACAGGTCGCGCAGGAGCGCGATCTCGGCGCCGTGATGGATCGCCTCGCGGTTGAGATGCAGGATCAGGCCGGCGAACGGCAGGTCTGCGTACGGTCCCTCGGTGGGCCCGCAGGGCTGCCACAGCCGGTCGTCGTCGACGGTGCGCAGGTGCGTCACCCACGCGCCGTAGTGCTCGTCGAGCAACGCGAGACCGCCCGCGGCGGTCAGCGGGTAGTCGACGGTTCGGACGTCCATCGCCGGTCCGTCGAAGTGCGCGGCGACCCTCATGCCGAAGATCGCCACGGCGATGTGCGCCAGCCGCCAGGCGATCGTCGTGACAGGTGGCGGATCGGGCTCGGGCAGCGCGAAGTCCATCACGACGTCGCCGCCGCCGGCGGCGAGTGCCGACGTCGCCTGCTCCCGCGGTCGGATGCTCCAGCAGCCGGCGACCGGCTCCCACAGGTATTCGTGGTCGGACAGCTGATCCAGCCGCGGACGCAGCTGCGTCGTCCAGTGCCAGTCGAGCTGATCGAACAGCAGTGACGTCGTCGGTGACATGGTCGGGGGCCCTTCCATTCGATGCCGCACGGTGCGTCTGCGACGATACGCGTCGTTGCGGTCAGAAACAGTCCGCAATTGCGGCAGACTGCACGTGTGCGCTCCACCTCGACCCGACTGCTGCAGCTGCTCGCGTTGCTGACCACACGGCCGTGGTGGTCGGCCGCGGAGCTCGCCGATGCGCTGGACGTCACCGAGCGCACCGTGCGTCGTGACATCGGTCGTCTCCGCGACCTGGCGTACCCCGTCGAGTCTGTGCGCGGGCCGAGCGGCGGCTACCGGCTGGGTCGTGGTGGACGTCTCCCGCCGCTGCTGCTCGACGAGGAGGAGGCCGTGGCCGTCGCCGTGTGCCTGCGCGCCGGTGCCGCGGGCACCGTCACGGGTGTCGAGGAGGCTGCGACCAGGGCACTGGCGAAGCTCGAGCAGACGCTGCCCGCGCACCTGCGCTCGCGCGCGCGAGCCGTGGACGACGCGACGGTCACGCTGCCCCGCAGGTCGGGCACCCCAGTCGCGTCCGACCTGCTCGTGACCCTCGCGCAGGCGTGCCGGACACCGGAACAGGTGCGCTTCGACTACCGCACCCACGACGGCGTCCGTTCCCGCCGCCTCGTCGAGCCGTATCGGCTGGTGCACTCCGGATGGCGCTGGTACCTCGTCGGTCACGACGTCGACCGCGAGGCGTGGCGGACGCTGCGGGTCGACCGCATCACGCACGTGGTGACGACCGGCCGGCGGTTCACGCGGGGCGGCGAGCCCGACGCCGCCGCCATGGTGTCACGCGCCGTGTCGACCGCGCCGTACAGGTGGACGGCGCGTGTACGCCTGCACGCGCCGGTCGACGCCGTCGCCGACCGGGTGCCGGCGACCGTCGCGGTCCTGGAGGCAGAAGGCGCGACGACCGCGCTGACGACCGGCGCCGACGATCTCGCCATCATCGTCGCGCACATCGCGGCGCTGGGCATTGATTTCACCGTGCTCGACCCGCCTGAGCTGGCCGACGCCGTACGCGCGATGGCCGGGCGACTCGGCCGGGCGACGCCGTGACCCTGGGGCGGCTCAGATGCCGGCGACGACGCCGATCTCCCGGTACGGATCACGAGCCGTTGGGCGACGCTGGCGCCAGGCGACGACCGCGGCTGACAGCGGCCGGGGACCGTTCAGTCGAACAGGACCGTCGCGGCGCTGTCCCACAGTAGCGGGGTCGCCGCGATCAGGAGGCCGGGACGACGGTCGGCCACCCGGTACGGCGTGCCGTCCGGGCGGGCCGCACGCCCGCCCGCCTCGGACACGAACAGCGTGCCGGGCGCGTGATCCCACGGCAGCGCCCGCTGGAACAGCGCGACATCGGTCTCGCCCAGCACCACCTGCGGGTACTGCTCGCCGGCACAGCGTGGATTCGGAACCTCGGTGAACCTGCCGGCGGCGCGGGCCGCGCGGTCACCCCGCTCGTCCGCGGACGTGAACGTCGTCGCCAGCATCGCCCGCGGCGGGTCCGCACCGCTCGCGCGTGCGAGGACCGTGCGGCCGTCCACGAAGGCGCCGTGCCCCCGATGCGCGTGACACAGCCGCTCGGCGACGGGGTCGTATATCCACCCGGCGGTCGTCAGGCCGTCATCGACCAGTGCGACCATCAGTGCGAACGGGCTCACTCCGTCGGCGAAGTTGGACGTGCCGTCGATCGGATCGACCACCCACACGGTGCCCTCGCCGAGCCCGTCGAGCAGCGATGGGTCGGCGCTGGCGGCTTCCTCACCGACGACCCGGGCGGCGGGGAGCGCCTGGAGCAGGCCGGCGCGCAGCTGCGCCTCGGCCTGTTCGTCGGCGACGGTGACCGGATCGCCGGGTGACTTCTCCCGGACGTCGTGGTCCGACAGCGAGCGGAAGTGGACGAGGACCACCTCGGTGGCGACGCGGCGAAGCAGCGCGGCGACGACGTCGTGCAGGGGGTGCGGTTCAGCCGGCGGCATCGATCGCCACCAGGCTGTAGCGGGGTGCGCGGGCGAGTTGTTCGGTCCGACAGGTCAGCTGCCGTGCGACCGGCTCACGACCGGTGACGACCTCGACGTCGACGGCGCCGCTCGGCGTGGCGAAGGTGACGCGCCACTGGTCGTCATCGAGCCGCCGACGCCCGGTCCAGCGCACGGCGTCGAGCCCGTCGAGGCGCCGCTCACGCCGGAGGAAGAACTCCGCGGCCTGCACCGGGAACGGGTAGGCGCTGCGGCCGCGGTAGGCGTCGAGCACGATGTGGCCGGAGCGGTGCGCCCCGGCGACCGCGACCGCACGGTCGGCGTCGAGCCCGCCGTAGTAGATCCCGTCGGGCAACGTCACGACATTGCCGGCGAAGCGGTCGCCACCGATGTGGGACACCTCCCACGTCGCGTCCGGGAAGGCGCGGCCCAACGCGTCGGCGACCGGTCGACCGAACTCGGCGCAGCACGGGTCGTGCCGCCCGTTCGTGCACACCAGCAGCAGCGGTCCGACGGTGACCTCGCCACCGACCCGACCACCGTTGCGGAGTGGATCGAGGTCGAGGTCGAGCACGTCCGGCACGCCGTGAACGACGAATGACTCGAGCCAGCGGTCCCGCGCGCCCGTGAACGCGATGTACACGCGTGTGTCGTCGGACGCGACGTTGCCCGGACGCCGGATCAGCAGCACGCGTGCGGCGAGACGCTTGCCCAGGTCGACGAGCGCCTCGGAGGCCGCCGACGGCATGCGGCTCTCGCGGACCGCGTCGATGCCCCACGGACCCGGTTGCTCGACCAGCACCCACCGACGCACGGTCGAGGCCGTCGCGTACCGCGGCTCTCCCACGGCCTGCGCGGCGGCGGCGCAGCGGAAGCGTTCGGTCACGCCGCCCCACGAACGACGATCATGCCCTCGCGCACCAACCGCCGCGCCAGCACGACGCGTGACGGCGCGTCGAGGCCACCCGGCAGCGCGCCGAGCCGCGTGGGTCCTGTCAGCACCGCCCGGAGGGCGGGCTCGACCCAGGCCGGCATCTGCAACGTCGTGCCGCCGCGACGGACCCGCAGACGGTCGCCGACGCGGGAGATCACAAACGGCAGATCGTCGCGCGGCTCGACCACCGTGTCGTCGTCGATGTCGGCCAGGCGCATGCGCAGCGCGCCGTCCGGACGGGCCAGCAGTCCCCGCCACAGGCGATCGGCCTCCCGGTCGGCCACCGCATCCGGGTCGGTGTCGGCGATCAGGTCGGCGAGTTGCTTGAGCCGACCCGGCACCTCGTCACGGAGCAGCTGCGGATCGCGCGCAAAGCCGGCCGGCAGCGCCTCGCGGAAGGCTGCGACGTCGCGTGTGCGCTCGAGCAGGCGGCGGGCGAGGTCGTACCAGGTCACGACCCGCACACCGATGGTCAGGTGCAGCGACGCGTCGCCCGTGGTCGCGGCGGCGTGCAGCGTGCCGCGCGGGACGTACAGGCAGTCGCCCGGCACCAGGTCGGTGTCGATGTCGGGATGGTCGAGCTCGTCGTCGTCGACACGACGGTGCTGGCCCGGCAACGGGTGGTCGATCACCGGCGGATACGTCACCCAGCGCTTCCGCCCGTACGTCTGCAGCGCGAACACGTCGTGGGTGTCGTGGTGGACGTCGAGGCCCTGCGAGCTCGGTGGTGTGAGGTACGCGTTGGCCTGGACCGGGTGGGTGAGGACGGCCTCGATGCCGCGGCACAGCCGGCCCACGGCGGGCCAGGTGCGCTGCAGCCCCTGCAGCACGATGGTCGCACCCTCGTCGAACAGCCCGAGCAGGCGGTCGACGTCAGGAAGGTCGGTCAACGTCCGGGAGCCGAGCGTTCCGGTGCGCGTGTAGCGGCTCGGCGCGACCTCACGCCCCTCGCGCACCACCCGGATCGCGGGCCGTCGCGGCGACGTGGCCGTCAGGATGCGGTCGACGTCATCGAGCGACAGCAGGTCGTCGAACCTGTCATCACCCGCACGCCGGTGCAGGAGGGCCTGCCGACCCCAGGCGCGCTCGACGAACGTGTCCACGTCACCCACGCACCGGGCGAGCGCGTCCGTCGCCGGCGCAGGTCCCTCCCAGGTGTCGGTCACGTCGGTCCGCTACGCGTCGTGGGCATCGGCGTCGGCGGCGTCGCCGTCCACCGTATCGGTGGCGTCACCGTCACTTGCGTCCGCGTCGGACGCGTCACCGTCCACCGCATCGGACGCGTCGCCGTCGTTCGCGTCGGCGTCAGCGTCCGCGCCGTCGGCATCCACCGCATCCGCATCGGATGCGTCGCCGTCCACCGCGTCGAGCGCGTCACCGTCGACCGCGTCGGCGTCGACCGCGTCGGCGTCGGTCGCAACCTCGTCACCGCCCGGCTCGCTCGAACCGCCGTGGACCGACTCGATGTCCTGCTCGGAAAGGCTGCGCTCGTCACTCATCTGGTGGAACTCCTGGGATCCGGGTGTGCGTGACGCCGAGACTACCCAGCCACACGGACCACGATCGCCGCCATGTCGGCCTTCGACCGTCAACGCCCGTCGAAGGCGTCGGTAGCCACCGGCGGTGGTGACGTGTCCCGGGTCGTCAGGCGGGTGCTGGCGCCCGCACGCGGCAACCGTCACATCGCTCGGGCGATCAGCTCCGCGAAGCGGTCGGCCGCGTGATCGTCACACCGCAGGAACAGCGACGGCTCGACGAGCTCGACCTCGAGCACCAGCGGGTCGCCGTCGGTACCGGGCAGCAGATCCACGCGCCCGTACAACAGCTCCGCCCGGTCGAAGGGCACGGCGTCGAGCGCCGCCTCCCCGGCGGCGCGCTCGGCGTCGGTGGGCGTGCGCGGATCGATCTGCTCGGCGGCGAACAGCCCACCGACCGTCTCGGTCGCGCCCGCGAGGATCGGGCCCTTGCGGATGGCATGGCTGAAGCGCCCACCCAGGTACACCAGAGCGGTTTCGCCGCGGTCATCGACCTGTTCGACGTAGGGCTGGACGATGACGTCCCGCCCCTGGTGGTGCAGTCGCCCGACCAGCGCGCGCGCCGCGGGATCATCGTGGTCGCTGAACCGCTCGGTGTCCTGTGAACCCGCCGACACCGCGGGCTTGACCACGAACGGGCCCGTGGGCGGCAGCGTCACGGGTTCGCCGGGCGCGAGGATCGTCGTCGGCACGATCGCCACGCCCCGCCCGTGGAGCTCCGCAAGGTAGCGCTTGTCGCTGCTCCACGCGATCACGTCGGTCCCGTTGTGGAGCCTGGTCACGGCCGCCACGTCCGCGGCCCAGCCGAGGAAGGCATCGCGCCGTCGCGGGTAGTCCCACGTGGAGCGCAGCACCACCAGATCGAAGCCGGCCCAGTCGACGTCACCGTCGTCCCAGACCGCCAGCGTCGGCCGCAGACCGCGGCGTTCGAGCGCCGCGTGCAGCACCGGTGCGTCGTCGTCGAGCCCGATGGCCTCCCCGGCGGTGGCCAGCGCCACCGAACCACTCATCACGAGGTGTCGGGGAGTCGATCCGTTCGCATCGTGACGAACCCTACTGCCCGTCGATGGTGTCGGGCAGAAACGACGTCGACGCGTGTCGCGCGATCACTGCGTGCGCTGACGACCACGACGCACCGACGGCGTCGATGACCTGCACCGTCACACGGTCGTCGCCAGCGCCTCGCCGAGGCGGTCGACGAGCAGATCGACCTCGTCGGCCGACACGGTCAACGGGGGACCGAGGCGGATCGTGCTGCCGTGGGTGTCCTTGGACAGCACGCCGAGCTCGAGGAGACGCTCGCACACCGAGCGGGCGGTGCGGCCCCCGGCGATGTCGATGCCCGCCCACAGTCCATGCGTGCGGATGCCGTCGACGTGGCGGCTGGGCAGCGTGGCGAGGCCCGCCGCCAGGCGCGCGCCCATCCGCGCCGCGTTGGCCTGTACCTCGCCGGTGCGCAGCAGCGCGACGACCGCACGAGCGACGGCGCACGACAGCGGATTGCCGCCGAAGGTGCTGCCGTGGGAACCGGGCGTCAGCACGCCCAGCACGTCCCGTCGGCTCACGACGGCCGAGACCGGCATGATGCCCCCGCCCAGCGCCTTGCCGAGGATGAACATGTCGGGCACCACACCCTCGTGGTCGATGGCGAACGTGCGCCCGGTGCGCCCCAGGCCCGACTGGATCTCGTCGGCGATCATCAGCACGCCGGCGCGGTCACAGATCTCCCGGACCCGAGTCAGGTAGCCGTCCGGCGGCACGATGACGCCGGCCTCGCCCTGCACCGGTTCGATCAGCACGGCGACCGTGTCGGCATCGATTGCCTCGGTCAACGCGTCGGCGTCCGCATACGGAACCGTCACGAACCCCGGCGTGAACGGCCCGAACCCCTCGCGCGCGTCGGGGTCGGTCGAGAAGCCGATGATCGTGGTCGTGCGGCCATGGAAGTTGTTGGCGAAGGTGACGATCTTCGCCCGGCCGGCCGGCACGCCCTTGACCGTGTAGCCCCAGCGCCGCGCGACCTTGATCGCGGTCTCGACGCCCTCGGCGCCGGTGTTCATCGGCAGCACCATCTCCATGCCGCACAGCTCCGCCACCTCGCGACAGAACCCGCTGAACTGATCGTGGGTGAACGCCCGGCTGGTCAGCGTGACCCGGTGCAGCTGCTCCTCGGCCGCAGCCACCAGCGCAGGGTGGCGGTGGCCGAAGTTCAGCGCCGAGTAACCCGACAGCGCGTCGAGGTAGCGGCGACCGTCGACGTCGGTGACCCAGGCGCCCTCCGCCTCGGTGATGACGACCGGCAACGGCGCGTAGTTGGGCGCCTCGAAGCTGGTCCGCTCGGCGGTGCTGAAGGTGGTCATTGTCGGCGACCTTCCTGTATGACGGCACACCGCCAGGGTCGGGTGACGGTCGATGTCTGTACTCTACGGCCCGACACGACAGACCAATAGGTTGGGATGTTCGGGAGTGGCCAGCGATTCGTTGCGCATCGACGAGATAGATCGCAAGATCATTGCGCAGCTCCTGCAGGATGGTCGACGCAGCTTCGCGTCGATCGGCGAGGCGGTGGGCCTGTCGGCGCCCGCGGTCAAGCGGCGCGTCGACCGTCTGCGGGACGCCGGGCTGATCGAGCGGTTCACCATCACCGTCGACCCCCGCGTGCTGGGCTGGCGGGTCGAGGCCTTCATCGAACTGTTCTGCGCACCGCGCACACCGTCGCAGCAGATCCGCGATGCCCTGGCCGATCATCCCGAGGTCGTGTCGGCGTTCACCATCACCGGCGACGCCGATGCCCTACTGCACCTGCGCGTCGCCGACGCCACCCACCTCGAGGCGGCGCTCGAGCGCATCCGGGCCGAGCCGATCGTCACCCAGACCCGCAGCGTGGTGGCGCTGTCCCGCCTGCTCGACCGCACCTGAGCATCACCCGCGTCGCTCCGTGCCGGGTTGGCCACGGGACGGGCGACCTCACGCGGCGCGGGTCGCCGTCGACGTCCCGAAGCGGTCGGCCATCAGCTCCTTGAGACCCCGCGGGAACGGATCGCTCATCGCGAAGTGCCCAGCGGTCAGCGCGCGCTGGGCGCCGGCATCCCCCGCGAACGCCTCGGCGCATCGCTCGGGCTCCACGTTGGCCAGTCCGAGGATGGCCCCGGCGCATCCGAGCGGACCGGCGAACGACAGCAGTGCCGACGAGCCGGTGTACAGCGGCAGCGATGTCGCGCGCAGGGTGCCGAGCAGCCGCTCGGGATCGCCGGTCGAGTCCTTGCAGCCGGCGACGGGCAACGTGCCGATCACGTCGACCGGCAGGCCCGGCGGCGACACCTTCGGGAAGTGGTACGCGAGCACGGGCAGGTCGCCGGCGACCGAAGCCACGCGCTCGTAGTAGGGCCGTGGATCGGGCGCCTGTGGCGGAGACAGCACCAGTACCGCGTCGGCACCACCGTCGCGGGCGCGGGCCGTGAGGTCGGCTGCCTGCCGCGCAGACGGGGCGCCCGTGCCCGCGATCACCGGCACGCGTGCGTCGACGGCCGACTGCACGGCGTCGAGCAGGCGGTCGCGTTCGTCGATGCTGAGCGTCGCCGCTTCACCGGTCGTCCCGGCGACGACGACGGCCCGCACCCCCAGGCCGACAAGTCGCGCGGCGTGATCGGCCGTGGCGACCGCATCCACCTCCCCGGTGTCGTCGAACAGCGTGACCAGCGCGACACCGACGCCTCTGAACATCATGGGCGCAGCGTACCCGGACGGCCATCACCACATGGTCCGACGAGCGGCGCCACCTGCACGACAATGCTCCGCGGACGTCGCAACGCCGCACGCCGTCCGGGTGCCGTGCTCACGAGGCGACACGACGAGGAACGAGATGGACCACGATCCCTCCGAACTGCTGGCGCTGGCGACCGACATGGCGCGTCAGGCCGGGCAACTGCTGTGCGCCTACGCCGAACGCGGCGGCCTGTCGGTCGACACCAAGACGTCGGCGACGGATCCGGTCTCGGCCGCCGACCAGGCGAGCGAACACCTCATCAGCGAGCGCATCCGCACGGCGCGACCCGACGACGGGCAACTCGGCGAGGAGCAGACCGGCGACCGCGAGGGCTCGACCGGCCTGCGCTGGGTCGTCGACCCGCTCGACGGGACGGTCAACTACCTCTACGGCATCCCGCAGTGGTCGGTCAGCATCGCGGTCGAGGACGCGGAAGGCCCGCTCGCGGGTGTCGTCCACGATCCCAGCCGGGGCGACGTGTTCACCGCGGTTCGTGGCGCCGGCGCACATCACAACGGGGAGGCGCTGTCGGTGAGGACGGTGGACGACCCTGCCGACGCCCTCGTCGCCACCGGCTTCGCGTATGACCCGGCGGCCCGTGCGGATCAGGGCCGGTTGCTGGCCGACCTGATCGGCTCGGTCCGCGACGTGCGACGGTTCGGTTCGGCCGCGCTCGACCTGGCCTGGCTGGCGGCCGGGCGCTGGGACGGGTACGCGGAGTTCACGATGCACCGCTGGGACTTCAGCGCGGGCAGCCTGCTGGTCTCCGAGGCGGGAGGGCGCGTGGATGGCTGGCAGATGGAGCTGGGCGGCGCGATGCACCGTGGGCTCACGGCCGGTGGTGTCACCGTCGTCGAGCACCTGAACGAGTGGCTGCGACGTGCGGGCGCCCGCCGGCTGCCGCTGTCGGAGTACATGGACTGACGCCGGCCCGGGTCCACGTGACGTTGCGGATCCACCACCGAACCGCCGCTGACCACGCCGGGGGCACGCTCGGTCCGCGCTTGACCGTCGTCACAGCGACTCGCCGTGCATCTCGGCGTGCAGCCTACGTGCCTGGGCGGCCCAACCGCCACGGCGCATCCGCGTGACGAGCTGCGGGCGACGCGCCTGCAGGTCGGCGATCGTGTCGTCATCGAGCAGCGCCAGCCGGCGGTACGACGTGATGCCCTCGGCGCGCAACTGCAACTCGAGCGCGGGGCCGATCCCGGCGATGCGTTGCAGATCGTCGGGGCCGGCCGACGGCTCGGACGCGGCTGTGGTCTCGGCCGCCGGTTCCGTGGACCCGTCGACCACGAGCGGCTCACCGATCTCCGGTTGATCCTGCGCCCCGCCGACGACGGTCCCGACCGCAGGCTCGTCGACCACGAGCGGCTCACCGATCTCGCGCTGGTCGAGCTCGGCATCGGCGCCAGCCTCCGACAGTTCGCGGTCGCCGGCCGGTTCGTCGACGGGCGCTGCGTCCCCGGTGGCGGGGGCGCCCTCAGCGGCGACGCCGGCGTCCGGCGTGGCCGCCTCGTCGGCAGTGACGTCGGGGGCCTCGTCCTCGACGGGCTCCACAGCGACCGGTCCGGCGTCCGCCGGTTCGCCACCGACCGGCGCAGCGACCTCCTGCGCCGCCGGTTCGTCCCGTACCGGCTCGTCCCAGGCGGCGTCATCGACTCCTCCCGCCGATCGGGCGTTCGCGGGGGGCGTCACGTCGATCGTGTGGTCGTTCTCGTCGCCGAGGTCCGCGTCGACAGCCGACTCGGTCCTCGACGGGCCGCGTGCTGCGAGCGAGACCTCCTCGGTGATGTCGGTGCGGTCGACGTCGTCGAGCCGTGTCACGCCCGACGGCGTGGTTGCGGCATCGGCGACGGCGTCGACCGGTCCGCCGGTGACTCCCTCGGCGACGTCCGCGTCCTCGTCGTCGCCCGTCGGTCGCTCGGGGCGACGCGTGCGCAGATCGGCGATCGTGGCGTCCCGTTCGTCGAGCAGTTGCTGGGAGTCGGAGAGCTGGCTCCGGAGCCGGATCATGTCCTTGTTCGCCAGCTCGAGCCGGGCCGAGGTCTCCGCCAATGCCGCGGTCGCCCGGTCGCGGTGACGGGCGACGTCCTCGTACAGCGCGCGCTCGACCCGCTCGCGGTGCAGCAGCCACCCGAAGAACAACCCGAGTGCGAACCCCGCCGCAAGCATCAGCAGCGCTACCACGATCGGCCTCCTGCTGTGACGTGTCGATTGGCCCCTCGCGTCACACCGGGCGACGGCTGGCGCGGTCCGCGTGCCTGCGGCACGCTCGCGCCAGTTCACTGCATCGTGGAGTACGACGCAAGAACGAACCCCTGTCTGGACGGGGCAGCCCACGACCGCCGACACCACCGCTGACACAACGCTTGACCCGGCTGTCACCGCGGGGCACGATGCGTCGCGTCATCGGCAACGGTTGTGTTGAACGCAACACACAGCCCGGAGGTCGCCGTGCACCTGTTGTTCGCGGACCCGTTCCACCCGGACCACGCTCAGGCGGTGCGCGACCGCGGCCACGCGTGCACCTTCGAGCCGGGGCTGTCGTCCGATGACCTCCCCACGGCGATCGCGGGCCAGGACGTCCTCGTGGTCCGCAGCACGAAGGTCACCGCCGACACCGTGGCCGCCGCCGACTCGCTGGGCATGATCATCCGCGCCGGCGCGGGGACCAACACGATCGCCAAGGCGGCCGCCGCCGAACGTGGGATCTACGTGTGCAACGTGCCGGGCCGCAACGCGATCGCGGTGGCCGAACTGGCGTTCGGCCTGGTCGCGGCGCTGGACCGCCGGATCCCCGACAACGTCGCCGACCTCAGGGACGGCCGGTGGGACAAGAGGCGCTACTCGCAGGCCGGCGGACTGTACGGGCGCGCGGTCGGCGTCGTCGGGCTGGGGGACATCGGCCTGGTCTTCGCCGAGCGGGCGGCGGCCTTCGGGATGCGCGTGCACGCGATCGCGCGTGAAGGTCGACCCGCCGACGTCGTCGCGCGCGCCGAACGCGCGGGGATCACGTTCGTGGATGACCTGCAGACTCTGGCGTCGTCGTGCCAGATCCTGTCGTTCCACGTGCCTCTGAACGAGGACACACGTGGGATGGTCGATGCCGAACTCCTCGATCACGTCCCGCCGGGCGCCTGGATCATCAACACGTCGCGGGGCGAGATCGTCGACGACGACGCCCTGCTCGACGCGATCGAGGACAAGGACCTGCGGGCCGGACTGGACGTGTTCAACGACGAGCCGCCGTCCTCGACCGGCACGTTCGACTCGCTGCTCGCCCAGCACCCGAACGTGTACGGCACCCACCACATCGGGGCGTCCACGGATCAGGCCCAGCGCGCGATCGCCGCTGAGGTCGTGTCGATGCTCGATGCCTACGAGCGCGGCGAGATCCGCAACTGCGTCAACATCGAGTCACAGCCGGTCGGCAACGCGACCCTCGTGGTGCGCCACCTCGATCAGGTCGGCGTCCTGTCAGACGTGCTCAACGTGCTGCGCGGCTGCGAGCTCAACATCGAGCAGATGCACAACACCATCTTCGCCGGTCGGACGGCCGCGGTCGCCACCATCCACACCAGCGGTGCCACCCCGGACGACCTCGCCGACCGGGTCAACGCCATCGACCGCGTGCTGCACGCGAGCGTGCGGCGGGCGAGCGAGGGCTGACCGTGCCTGCGATCCCACACCGACGTGGCGAACCGGCCGCGGGACCGGCAGGATCGCCCACACCGGCCGTCGGACACCGCTGGCGGCCACACATCGACCGCGCACGAGGCGACAGGTACGAGACATGAGCACCCACCGCGTCCACAACTTCAGCGCCGGGCCGTCGACGCTTCCGCTGCCGGTCCTCGAGCAGGTCCGCGACGAGTTGGTCGACTACCGGGGCAGCGGGATGTCGCTGCTGGAGATGAGCCATCGGGGAGCCCACTACGACGCCGTGCACACCGAGGCCATGCAGCTGGCCCGCGAGGTGTTCGCCCTGCCGGACGACTTCGACGTGCTGTTCGTGCAGGGTGGCGCGACGCTGCAGTTCGCGATGGCGCCCGCCAACCTGCTGACCGACGGTGCATCGGCCGCGGTTGCGCGCACAGGGTCGTGGTCGCGCAAGGCGCTCGCGGACGCACAGGCCTACGGTACGACCTACATCGCCTGGGACGGCGAGCCCGAGCGCTACACGCGCATGCCGACCGCCGACGAGATCGACGTGCGTGCGGGCACGCGCTACCTGCACGTGTGCTCCAACGAGACGATCGAGGGGATCCGGTTCGCCGAGTTCCCCGACGTCGGCGTCCCCCTCGTCGCCGACATGTCCAGCGACATCGCGACACGTGAGCTGCCCTGGGAGCGCTTCGACCTGGTGTACGGCGGCGCGCAGAAGAACCTCGGACCGGCCGGCCTGGCGCTCGTCTTCCTCCGTCGGGACACGCTGGGCTCCATGCGCCACGACCAGGGCGCGTACCTGCGGTACGCGATCCACGTCCAGAAGGACTCGCTGTACAACACCCCTCCCGTGTTCTCGATCTGGGTCACCGGCAAGGTGTTGCGCTGGATCCTCGACGGTGGCGGGCTGAAGGCGATGACCGCGGCCGCGGAGCGCCGCGCCGGGGTCGTCTACCGGGCGATCGACGAGAGCGACGGGTGGTACGAGTGCCCCGTCGACCGCGCGAGCCGCTCCCTCACCAATGTGGTGTTCCGGCTTCCCGACGACGACCTCGAAGCGCGGTTCCTGGCCGAGGCGGCGGATCGTGACTTCGTCGGCCTCAAAGGCCACCGCAGCGTCGGTGGGTGCAGGGCAAGCCTGTACAACGCGATGCCGCAGGCCGGCGCCGACGCGCTCGCCGAGTTCATGCACGACTTCCGGAACCGGGCCGGCTGATGACCCAGGCGCCGCGGATGACGGTCCGGCTCGGCATCCGCCCCGCGCACCTGCACGTCGTCGCCCCTGGGGTGGCGTCCCGCGTCGCCGCCCCCGCGTACGACACCCTGCCTGCGTGGGCCCGGGCGCACCGCGCGCGTGACCCGCTGAGCTTCCTGCACGTGCTGCGCGCGGCCGACAGCGATCCCGACCGGCGACGCAACCGCCGCGCGCTCGAACGCCTGTTGCGTGGCGATGTGTTCGACGCCGGCACCGGGCCGCGCTTCGCGTGGTACCGGCTGACGACGCCGGACGGGCACATCCAGACCGGTCTGGTGGCCGAGGTGGCGATCCGCGACTACGACGACGGCCGCATCATCCGCCACGAGCACACCCGGGCGGATCGCGAGGAGCGCCTCGCAGCCTTCCAGCAGGCGGTGCCGGCGGACGCCAGCCCGGTGGGGCTGGCGTTCCGGGCCGACGCGAGACTGCGGGCCCTGCAGCGCCGCGCAACCGCCATGCGACCTCATGTGGACTTCACGAGTCACGACGGGACGGAGCACGCGATCTGGACGACCTCGGATCCCGCGGTGATCGGCGAGGTGCAGGACGCGTTGGCGACGATCGACCGGCTGTACGTGACCGACGGGCACCATCGGCTGGCGGCAGCGTCACGTGTCGCCGCGGACGGTCGCGCTGCCGGAGCCGACGTCGATGCTCCGGACCAGTGGGTCCTCGCCGCACTGTTCCCCGACGACGAACTGCGCATCCTGCCCTTCCACCGCGCCGTCACGAGGCCGCACGGCATGACGACGGAGCGACTCGTCGCGATGATCGCGTCCCACATCGCTGTGGAGCCGGTCGCGGCGGCAGGTGTGCCCGCCGCGCCGCACACCTTCCTCGCATGGGTCGACGGCGGGTGGTACCGCCTGCGGGCCGACGTCGGGGCCATCGGGGACGCACCGCTCGACGCCCTGGACGTCACGGTGCTCCAGCGCCAGGTGCTCGAGCCGGCGTTGGGCGTCCACGAACCACGCCTGGACCCCCGGCTGACGTACGTGGCCGGCGACGCCGACGCGGTCGTCGAGCACTGCCGGCGTACGCAGTCGATCGGATTCATGCTGCGACCGACATCCATGGCCGAACTCATGAGGGTCGCTGACGCCGACAGCGTCATGCCTCCGAAGTCGACGCTCTTCTCTCCGAAGACGTGCGCAGGGGTGGTCCTCCGCCTCACGGAATGACGTTGCCCGATCACGCCCCGAATTTCCCAGACGGGCTCTTGACGGGGCCCACCGCGATGGACACACTGTTGCGCCATTAGCTCTCGTGTTTCGCATACAGCAACGACGAGCCTGGAGCGTGCGTGACATCGTCGGCCCTCGGCGGCGTATCCGGACCCGCCGGTCGGCGGGCCTGCACGCGCGGGCGCAGGCGGAGCGCACGATGACCTTGGCCTCAGCCCGCGACCGGGACGCTGTGGCCGGAGGTCGGCAGACCACATCGGGTCGATCGGCTACGACCGGGACCGCGAGGATGACGACCGTCGCCCCGCGTCCCCACCCAAGGAGGAATCGCGTTGGCGATCAATGAGAACCCCGGCATCCTGCTGTACCCGCGGATCCGCCGGACGCCGTACTACTACGCTCACCGCGAGCACGGCGTCAAGCTGTACAGCGTGTACAACCGCATGTACCACCCGCGCCTGTACAGCGATCCGCTCGACGAGTACGACGCGTTGGTCAACCGCGTCACCCTGTGGGACGTCAGCGTCGAGCGACAGGTCGAGATCACCGGGCCTGACGCATTCGATTTCGCCAACATGCTCGTGCCTCGTGACCTGAACAAGTGCAAGGTCGGGCAGTGCAAGTACGTGTTCATCACGTCGCCCGAGGGCGGCATCCTCAACGACCCGATCCTCCTGCGGCTCGAGGAGAACAAGATCTGGTTGTCGCTCGCCGACAGTGACATCCTGCTGTGGTGCAAGGGCCTGGCGTACAGCTCCGGCATGAACGTCAAGATCTCCGAGCCCGACGTGGCGCCCGTCCAGATCCAGGGTCCGCGCGCCGCCGCGGTCGCCCGCGACCTGTTCGGCGACAGCATCCTCGAGATCCCCTACTACCACGCCGAGGAGCGCGAGCTGGACGGCCTGCGCACCGTCGTGTCGCGGACGGGGTTCTCGGGTGAGATCGGCTACGAGATCTACCTGCACGACGCGACCCGCGACGGCATCAAGCTGTGGAACACCGTGCTCGAGGCGGGCGCTCCGCACGAGATCCAGGTCGTCGGCCCCGGCCACATCCGGCGCATCGAGGGCGGGTTCCTGTCGCAGGGCAACGACATGGACTTCGACACCAACCCCTTCGAGGTCGGTTACGGCTTCGAGGAGACGTGGATGGTCGACCTCGACCAGGAGGCCGACTTCATCGGCAAGAAGGCGCTGAAGCGCATCAAGGCCGAGGGCGTCAAGCGCAAGCTGGTCGGCGTCGAGATCGACGGCGGGCACGTCGGCTTCTTCAGCGACGGCTCGATGCCCGACTTCTTCCCCGTGTTCGACCCCGACTCCGGTGAGACGGTCGGCAAGGTCACGTCCGCCACCTGGTCGCCCGCGTTGGAGCGCAACATCGGGTACGCCATGGTGCCGGTGCGCTACGAGCCCTACGGCACCGAGCTGGTGGTCGAGACCCAGCACGGCCGAAACCGCGCCGTCGTGGTCGAGAAGCCGTTCGTCGACCCGAAGAAGGACAAGCCCAAGCAGGACGCCGCCGCCATCGTCTGATCGCGTCGGACCGGGTGGGTGGCAACGAGGCACGCCGGCCACCCGCCCGGTCGGGAGTTGCCCATGGGAAGGTCCACCAGCCAGGTCGTCCACGAGTCCTTCTCCGCACCCCGCTTCGAGATCATTCCGATGAAGGGGGTGGAGGAGCAGTTCGCCTACCTGCCCGAGGACGCCGTCGTCACGGTGACGTCATCGCCCACGAAGGGGACCGACGCGACCCTCGCGTTGGCGGGACTGCTACGACGCCGGCATCGCGTCAGGGTCGTACCGCACATCGCGGCGCGGCTGATCGGCGACCGGGTCGAGCTCAAGGACCTGCTGCAGCAGCTGTCGGACATGGGGATCGACGAGATCTTCGTCGTCGCCGGCGACGCGGATGAACCCGCGGGGCCGTTCGAGGGCACCGTGGACCTGCTGCGGGCGATGGCCGACATCGGCCACTCACTGCGCGTCGGGATCACCGGCTATCCCGAGAGCCACGCGTTCATCCCGGACGACACGACCGTCACCATGATGCACGCCAAGGAGCCGTACGCCGATCACATCGTGTCCCAGATCTGCTACGACCCTGCGGTGACGGCACGCTGGATCGCCGCGGTGCGGGCGCGGGGCACGCGCCTGCCGATCTACATCGGCCTCCCGGGCGCGGTCGACTTCGCCAGGTTGTTGCGCATCTCCAAACGGGTCGGCATCGGCGACTCGATGCGCTTCCTGCGCAAGCAGTGGGCGACGGTCGCGCGGATCGTGGGCGGCTACGCGCCCGACGACCTCGTCGAGGGGCTGTTGCCGACCGTCTCCGATCCGGAGATGGGAATCGCCGGATGGCATCTGTTCACCTTCAACGAGATCCGCCGCACGGAGGCGTGGCGGCAGGACCTGCTCGCGCGCTTCGCCTGACGTGGCGAGCGGTAGATCAGTGAATCCAAGGAGACTCCACATGACGTTCCCCAGCGATCTCGAGATCGCCCGAGGCGCGGATCTGCAGCCGTTGCCCGACATCGCCGCTCAGATGGGGATCCGGCCCGACCACCTCGAGCCGTACGGCGCTGGTGTCGCCAAGATCTCGCTGGACGCGATCGACGATCTCGCCGACCGCCCGCGCGCCAGGTACGTCCTGGTGTCAGCGGTCACGCCGACCCCGCTGGGGGAGGGCAAGACGACCACGACGGTCGGGCTGGGCCAGGGCTTCGGCCACATCGGCAGGTCGGCCGCGATCGCCGTGCGCCAGCCGTCGATGGGCCCGACGTTCGGCATCAAGGGCGGCGCCGCGGGCGGGGGCTACAGCCAGATCGTACCGATGGAGCAGCTCAACCTGCACCTGACCGGGGACATGCACGCCGTCACCGCCGCGCACAACATGCTGGCGGCGATGGTCGACAACCACCTGCACCAGGGCAACGCGCTGGGCATCGACGTCGACAGCGTCAGCTGGCGACGTGTGGTCGACGTGAACGACCGCGCCCTGCGCAACATCGTCGTCGGCCTCGGGCCGAAGGCCGATGGCGTGACACGCCAGTCGGGGTTCGACATCACGGCGGCGTCGGAGGTCATGGCCGTCCTGGCGCTGTCGACGTCGCTGGCGGACATGCGTGAGCGGATGGGCCGCATCGTGATCGGCACGACGCGCGAGGGCAAACCGATCACGGCCGAGGACCTGCGCGCCGCCGGCGCGATGACGGTCATCATGCGCGATGCCATCAAGCCGAACCTCATGCAGACGCTCGAGGGCACGCCTGCACTGGTCCACGCCGGGCCGTTCGGCAACATCGCCCACGGCAACTCGTCCGTCGTCGCCGACCTGATCGGCATCCACGGAGGCGACTACCTCGTCACCGAAGCCGGGTTCGGTGCGGACATGGGTGCCGAGCGGTTCTTCAACATCAAGTGCCGGACGTCAGGCCTGTCGCCCGACGCCGCGGTGCTGGTGACGACGGTCAGAGCACTCAAGGCCCACTCGGGCCGGTTCCGGATCGTGGCGGGCCGTCCACTGCCCGACGAACTGCTCGCCGAGAACCCCGACGACGTCCATGCCGGTGCAGCGAACCTGCGCAAACAGGTCGACAACATCCGCGTGCACGGCGTGTCGCCGGTCGTGTGCATCAACGCGTTCCCCACCGACCACCCGAGCGAGCACGCCGCGATCCGTGAGATCGCCGAGGACCTGGGCGTGCGGGCCGCGGTCAGCACGCACTTCGCCGACGGCGGCGCCGGCGCGACAGAACTGGCCGAGGCGGTGGCCGAGGCGGCCGAGGAACCGACGGCCTTCGCCCCGCTGTACCCGGACGAGCTGACCCTGCGCGACAAGATCCACGCGGTGGCGACCAGGGTCTACGGCGCCGACGACGTGTCCTACACGCCCGCGGCCGCACGGCAGGTCGACCGGTACGAGGAGGCGGGGTTCGGCGACCTGCCGGTGTGCATCGCCAAGACCCACCTGTCCATCTCGTCCGACCCGACGCTCAAGGGCGCCCCCACGGGCTGGACGCTGCCGGTCCGCGAGGTCCGCGCGTCGGTCGGCGCCGGCTTCATCTACCCGTTGTGCGGCGACATGCGGACGATGCCAGGCTTGTCATCGGCGCCTGCGGCGGAACGCATCGACATCGACGAGGACGGCCAGATCGTCGGCCTCTCCTGACCCACCCCGGCATCCGCACCACAGCTTCACGCACGAACGTCGGGGTGGTGTGCAGCCGTCCCGCGGACGGGCACCGCCGCGAACCGTCGGGCCCGCTTCCGACCCGCCACGGACGACCACGTCGGCGCGCAACGACCCACCTGACCGAGAGGCACAGTGACCACGCTCGACACCACCGCCCTTCACTACGAACTGGCCATCGCCGCCCTGTTCGACCGCCGTCCCGAGCTCATGCTCCCGGGACTGCGGCGGATACGCGCGCTCGTGCACTCGATGGGCGCGCCGCAGCGGGCGTTCCCGTCGATCCACCTGACCGGCACCAACGGCAAGACCACCACGGCGCGGATGATCACCTCGCTGCTGATGGCCGGCGGCGAGCGGGTCGGCACCTACACCTCGCCGCACCTGCAGGACGTGCGCGAACGGTTCAGGGTCGACGCGCAACCGATCGCCGTGGACGACATGCTCGCCGGACTCGACGCGCTCGGCCCGCACATCGAACGTGTCGAGCAGGCCACGGGCGAGATGGTCACGTTCTTCGAGGCCTCAACCGCGTTGTGCCTGTGGGCGTTCGCGCGTGCGCGGATACGCACGGGCGTCATCGAGGTGGGCATGGGGGGCCGGTTCGACGCGACCAACGTCATCGACGCCGGCGTCGCCGTGCTCGGTCGGGTGCAGATGGACCACCCGCAGCTCGGCGCGACCGTCGGCGAGGTGGCGTGGGAGAAGGCGGGGATCATCGGCACCGGGGCGACGGTGGTCTCCGCCAACCCGGAGGGACCGGCAGCGCACGTGATCGCACAGGAGGTCGCCGAACGCAGCGCGCGCCTGCACGTGCTCGATCGCGACTTCGGCGTGATCGGCCGCACCCTGACCCCGGGCGGTCAACGGATCAACCTGCGTGGCATCGACGACCGTGTGTTCACCGTCGATCTCCCGCTGCACGGCGCCCACCAGGCGGTCAACGCGGCGTGCGCGCTGGCGGCGGTGCAGGCACATCGCACCACCCCCGTCGAGCCAGCCGCGGTGCGGGAGGGCTTCGCGGCCGTCCGCTCTCCCGGACGGCTCGAGCTGCTCTCCACACCGTCGGGCGTGCCCGTGCTGCTGGACGGCGCCCACAACCCCGCCGCCGGGCGGGTGCTGGTCAGGTCGCTGCGTGAGCTGCACGGCGACCGTCGGCGCGTCGCCGTCCTGGGCATGATGGCCGACAAGGACGTGGAGACGTTCGCCGACCTCGTCGGTTCGGCGGTCGACGAGGTCGTGGTGACGACGCCCGACAGCCCGCGGGCCGCCAGCGCCGATCAGGTCGCCGCGGCCTGCCGCGCGGCGGGCGTGCCGGTGTACGACCGCCTCGACGACACGGGCGCCGCCGTGCGACTGGCGGCGGAGCGTGCCGGTGGTCACGGGATGGTGGTGGTCACCGGATCGCTGTACACGGTCGGCGATGCGCGCGAGGCGCTGGGCGCCGCCCCCGCCTGACCCCCCTGGTCGGCTGCGGACGCGCCGACCGCACGATGCGGCGATCGTGTACACATGAACGTGGCATGGACACGCGCAGCGCTGGGACGACATCGCGGAGACGTCGTGCGCGGCTGTCCCGTGGCCGGATCGTCGAGGCGGCGGGTGCGGTCGTGCGCAGCGAGGGCATCGACGCGCTGTCGATGCGCCGGGTCGCGCGGGAGCTGGGCTGCTCGCCGATGGCGTTGTACCGCCATGTGACCGACCGCGACGATCTGCTGCGCTGCCTGCTCGACGAGATCGCGCCGACCCTGCGCCGACCGTCGAGGTCGGAGGACCCCCGCCGCACCGTGATCCGCGTGATGACCATGACGCACGACTGGCTGGTGGACAACGCGTGGGTGATCGACCTGCTGCCGATGCACCGCATGGGATGGTCGGTCGCCTGGGTGACCGACGATGTCGTGGCCGCATTCCTGGCGGCCGGGCTGTCCCCGGCCGCGGCCGCGCGCGCCCACGAGGTCGTGTGGCACCACCTGGTCGGCGAGGTGACCGCGCGGCACTCGCGCGCGTGGTCACCGCCGCCCGCGCCGGACCGGGCCGACGGCGGGACCGACGGGGCACACGACCGCTGGGCCGACGACCTGAGCATCCAGACGACGACCGCGCAGACGCACGACCAGTTCCTGCACGGACTGTCCGCGCTGCTCGACGGCCTGCTGCCTGACGGGTCGGGCATGAGCCATCGGGCATGATGGTCACCTCGACAGAGGAGCGACCAATGCCCGGCACCCTGGATCTCGGCGCGTTCTCGATCAGCCTGAACGTCGCGGACCTCGACGCATCGCGCGCCTTCTACGAGACCCTGGGCTTCGAGGTCACTGGCGGTTCGACCGACGAGAACTACCTCATCCTCGTCAACGGTGACGCGATCATCGGGCTGTTCCACGGGATGTTCGAGCGCAACATCATCACGTTCAATCCCGGCATCTCGATCCCGGTCGACGGCGACGGGGCCATGGTGCAGGACCACTTCACCGACGTGCGCGAGATCCAGCAGCAGCTGCGCGCCGCCGGCCTCGAGCTCACCGAGACCACCGATCCCGACGGGACGGGTCCTGCGCACATCACGCTGATCGACCCCGACGGCAACCCGATCCTCATCGACCAGTTTCCTGACCGGCCGTAGGCCGCCCCCGAGCCGCTGGGCCAACGGATGAGAGGTCCGCGACAGGGGTACATGTCGCTTCGCGGCTCCGGGCGGCACCGGGGTCGCTTCTCACGATCCGCAATCCCGAAAGGTGCTCCGATGACGCTCCAGCGCACGTCCTCCGCCCGGTGGGAGGGCAACCTGAAGGAGGGTGCGGGCCGGCTGAGCCTCGGCAGCGGTCTCTACTCGGGTCCGTACAATTTCGTGTCGCGGTTCGAGTCCGGCGATCAGACCAACCCGGAGGAACTGATCGCGGCCGCCCACGCCGCGTGCTACTCGATGGCGTTGTCCGCCGACCTCGCGCGCGAGGGCCACACGCCCGAGAGCGTCGCGACCGACGCGACCGTCACGCTCGACCCCGGTCAGAACAGGATCACGACCATCCACCTCGAGGTCACCGGTCGCGTCCCGGGCATCGATGCCGACACGTTCCAGGAGTTCGCCGAGGGCGCGAAGAAGAACTGCCTGGTGTCGAAGGTGCTGGCCGGCGCCGAGATCACGCTGGACGCGACGCTCGAGTCATAGGCCCTTCCACGACGACGCCCCGCCGCCCGGCTGCGGGGCGTCCGCTCAGCGTGGGAGCAGCACCAACGCGAGCGTGCGGGTCGAGTGGGCGAGCAGGTACTCGGCGTCGTAGCCGAGGAACACCCTGTCGCCGGACACGTGCGACTCGGTGCCGGCGACCACGAGGTCCGCGTCGACGCGGTCGGCGTGCCGCAGCAGTTCCTGGGCCGGCATCGTTCCGTGGGCGCGGTGCAGCGCTGCGGTCTGCCCGAACCCCGCTGCGATGTGCGCGGAGGCCGCGAGCAGTTCGTCTCCGGACGACGGTGCCGCCACGCCCGCGAGATCCGGCTCATGGGACGCGGGTGTGGCGACCACGTGCACGGCATGTGCCTGCGCGCCCAGCCGGGCCGCGGTGGCGAAGGCGACGTCCTGCGCCGCACGTCCCGTCCTGGTTCCCGTCGAGGCGACGACGATGTGACGGATCTCCTGTTCCACCGTGTCAACGGCCCGACTGCGGCTGACCAGCACGACGGGCACGGGCGCATGCGCGATGACGCGGTGCAGCGTCGGCGACATCGCCGGCGTCCCGGCGCCACGGGTCATCCCGAGCGCCATGAGCCCGTAGCCCAGGCGCGCCTCCGCGAGGATCGCCCCCGCGGCCTCGTCCTCCACCCGGTCGATCCAGTCCACCAGGTGGTCGCGCACCACCGATGACAGCGCACCGACCGCCGCGGCGCCCTGCCGACGGGCGACGTCGTTGCTCGAGGCGTGCACGGTGAGCACGGTCAGCCGGGCGTCCGGCTCGAGGATGGCGTCCAGCACGCGCGCGGCTGGGATCGAGTTCGTCCCGCCGCGCGTGGGCAGCAGCGCGGACGTCGCGCCGACCACGCTGCCGGCCAGCAGTGCCTCGCGGGCGAGCCTCGCGGACTCGCCCGCGGCGATGCGCTCGCCGCGCAGCACGGCCGTGAGCGCCGGGCCCGCGGCCATCGATGTCACCAGTGCCATCACCACGATCACGGCGTAGGACGTCTCGTTGAGCACGCCCAGGTTCAGGCCGATTGTCGCCACGACGATCTCGAGCGCACCGCGCGCGTTGAGCGCGGCGCCCAGCGCGGCGGCGTGCCTGGCAGTCAGGCGGCCGATCCGACCTCCCACGTACGCCCCGGCGAACTTGGTCAACGTGGCGGCCGCGATCACCGCCGCCGTCCAGGCCATCGCCGTCGGCGTGGCGAGACGCCCCAGGTCCACCGACAGGCCAGCGGCGGCGAAGAAGATCGGCGCGAACACGCCGTGGGTGACGGTCTCGAGCACGTCCTGCGCGTGGCGGTCCGCATACCGCGACCGGCCCAGCACGATGCCCGCGATGAACGCTCCGAGCACCGCCTCGACCCCGAGCCACTGCGTGACCACGCCCGCCGCCAGCACGACGATGACCATGGCCGCGGCAAGTGTGGCCGGACGCCCGGCCTCCCGGGTCCGTCGCAGCAGTCGGTCGACGCCCCGCTGGCCGATCGTGAAGGCGGCCACGACGAACGCGGCGAGCCCGCCGACGCCGCGGAGCAGGGTGGCGAGCGAGAACGCATCCGAGCTGGCCATGCCGGCGACGACGCCGAGGAGGATCCAGCCGACGAGGTCGTTGGTCATCCCGGCGGCGATCGTGATCTGCCCGAGCTCGCGGCGCATCAGGCCGAGGTCGAACAGCACCTTGGCGATGACCGGCAGCGCCGAGATGCTGAGCGCGATCGCGATGAAGAGCACGAAGCTGGAGCGCGTACCGGTGTCACCGACGAAGGTCCGCGGCAGCAGCCATCCAAGGAGCGCGCCACCCGCCAGCGGCACGATCAGGCTGCCGGTCGCGACAGCGGCGCTGGCGCGTCCGAGGCGTCGCAGGAGCTTGAGATCGGTCTCGAACCCCGTGCACACCAGCAGCAGGACGACCCCGATCCACGACACGGCCATCAGCAGCGCCCGCTGGACCGCATCGTCCGGGAACAACCAGGCCTGCGCCCCGGGCACGATGCCGCCCATCACGGACGGTCCGAGCATGATCCCGGCGGCCAGCTCGCCCACGACGGTCGGTTGCCCGAGACGCCGCGCGAGGGCGCCGAGCAGGTGCGCGACGCCGAGCAACGTCGCGAGCGAGGCCCAGAAGACCAGCAGCTGCTCCGAGGACAGGCCGCCGCTGGCCAGGACCGTCATGGACGCAGCACCGGCTCGCCCCGCCTCCGCCCGCGATGTCGAAGATCCGCGCCGGGCGCGACGGGGCCCACCGGCTCCCGGCGCCCCCGCCGGACGCGCCGGTGGCCCTGCCGCAGCTGGGCCGCGCCGACGGCGAGGTTGATGACGGAGGTGCGGACCAGCCACACCTCGCCCTCGCTCGGCAGGCGCGTGAGGTGGTCGACGGGCAGCTCACCGTCGAGCTCGCACGCGACCCGGGCCAGATGCGCCCACTGGCCGGTGAGCAGTGTCTCGATGTCGTAGCGGTCGATCCGTTCCAGGGCCAGGAGGCGATCGACCCCGGCGACCGACACGACCCCGCAGCCGGCGGCGCGCATGCGGGCGATGTCGGCCACCGGAGTCGACGACCGTGGGCGGACCCGTGCAGGCACCACCGCGACCTGACTCAGGGTCAGGCCTGCTCGTTGTGCCAGGACACCACAGTCGGACGCCTGCCGGCCGGCCCAATGGGCGGTCACGGCGCCGGCCAGGACGATCCACGCCGCGAGGCCGGGCCACAGCGGCAGGAGCCCGAGCCCGGCGACGGCGACGGCGACTGCCGCCCATCCACACAGCAGCCACCGGCGGTGGCGGCGTGCAGCGGGCATCGCGGAGATGGGCGTCATGGGCACAAGCATGCGCGATCCAACGTGCGGGGACCTACCCGAAACCAGTGAGTTCGGTCTGCGGATCGCCGGGTCAGGGCGGCGTCGTGCCCTCCGACGACACCAGACCGAGGCGTAGCGCGAGCGCCACGGCCTCGAGCCGCGTGCCGACGCCGAGCTTGCCGAGGAGGTTGCGCACGTGGGTCTGCACCGTGTCCTGGGTGATGCCCAGCTCAGCGGCGATCACGGGACCGCCCTGCCCGGCTGCGAGCAACCGGAGGATCTGGCGCTCCCGCCGCGTCAGCGAGCCGTCGATCGCCTGCGCCAACCAGCCGCGTTCGCGCTCGGCGGCCAAGGTGCGCAGCCAGGCCGAGGTCGGGCCCGCGTGCAGCACCGTCTGCCCTGACGCGACACGGCGCACGACGTCGAGCAGTTCGGTGACGTCGACCGACTTGTGCAGCACTGCCGCGGCACCCGCCTCGACGGCGCGTCCGAGCTCGGCCTCGTCGGTCAGGGCCGTGAGCACGACGCATCCGATGGACGGTCGTTCGCGCCGCACACCGTCGATCACCTCGATGCCGCTGCCCCCCGGCAGATCGAGATCGACGATCGCGACGTCGGGCGCGAGCCGCGCGACGACCGACGTGGCATCGGACGCGCTCGTCGTCGCTCCGACGACTTCGACGTCCTCCGTGAGGTCGATCACCGCGCCCAGTGCCTGTGCGTAGCTGACGTGGTCCTCGACGATCACCACACGGATCATGCGCACCCCACCTCGATCGTCACCCGCGTGCCCGCGGGCAGGTTGGGCTCGATGCTCAGTCGGCCGTCGTGGGCCTCGGCGACCCGCCGGGCGACGTACAGCCCGATGCCCGATCCGTCGATGGTCGCGACGTTGTCTCCGCGGCCGGCGTAGGCAAGCAGGGTGCCGACCGCGTCCGGATCGATGCCGATGCCCTCGTCGACGACCGCCAGATGGTAACGATCGTCGCCCGCGACCTCGCCGATCATGGTGATGCGACCACCGTCCGGCGAGTAGCGAACCGCGTTGGTGGCCACGTTGCGCAGGGCCTGGCCGATGCGCACCGGGTCGGCCAGGATCCGCACGTCGTCGGCGCGGACCTCGACGTGGTGGGGACCCGGCAGCGCGCGGGTGTAGCGCGCGAGGTCCTGCAGCAGCGGCAGAGCGCGCACCGGCCGGAGCGTGCAGCGCAGGTCCGCGGACTCGAGCGCGCGCAGCTCATCGATGCGCCCGATCAGCTCGTGCAGCCTTGCCGCCTCGGCGATCAGGCCCGCCAGCGCGTCGCGCCACCGACCGTCCTCGGCGTCGACGTGGCCGAGCACGTGGGCGTAGGCGCGGATCGTGGCGACGGGCGTGGACAGCTCGTGATGGACGACGGCCCGGAACGTCTCCTCGCGCGACACGTACCGCGCGAGCTCGCGCACCATCGCGTCGCGCTCATCCAGCTCGTGGCGCTGCATGCGCATCACGCGGACCCTGTCGCGGGACATCTGCCGCACCTGCGCCGTGGCGCCCACCAGCAGCAGGGCGGTGCTGATCATCCGCAACAGGTCGGTGCCGGTGACCAGGGGACCCAGCACGTCTGGCTGCCGGATCGCCTGGAGCTGGGTGAACACGCCGACCAGCAGCGACAGCGCCAACCAGCGCTCCAGCGCACTGCCGTCAGCCGCGGCGTGGCGTGCGGCCAGCCACGCGCCGAAGGCGAACAGCACGAGCGGAGGCAGCTCCAGGCTGACCATCCACATCGCCGTGCGGGCGGCGGTGTCATCGATCGGCGGCATGACCGCGGTGAGCGCGGCACCAAGCGCGATGAACGCCGCGAGGGCGACCATCACGTACACGCGCATCCGCGCACGCGGCCACTGCACGGCCGCACTGACGAACAGCGCGCCGGCGACGTAGCGGGAAGCGAGCCACGGGTAGAAGGGGTCCGGGGGAGCCATGAAGGCGCCGGTGGTCTCGCCGACGATGTTGGGCAGCACGCCGAGCAGCGCCGACGATGCCGCGATCACCGTGAGCGCCGCGACGAACGCACTGCGGACGACCGAGCCGTGCTGGTCGTGGGGCAGTGCCAGCACGAGCGCGGCCAGTCCGACGACGCACAGGCGCAGCGTCTCGAGCGCCACCCGCAGCGACGGACTGACGATCGCGATCTGCGCGTCCGGCACCGCCAGCGTCGCCAACCACACGGCAGCAAGCACGACCGCGGTCCGGGCGAGATCACGCCACACCACCCGCTCGCGTTGTCCCGGTG
This sequence comes from Euzebyales bacterium, assembly GCA_036374135.1. Classification (NCBI taxonomy): domain Bacteria; kingdom Bacillati; phylum Actinomycetota; class Nitriliruptoria; order Euzebyales; species Euzebyales bacterium. The sequence goes on along the minus strand of DASUUK010000094.1, from coordinate 26,019 downwards.
TCGCTGTCATCTCGGACCTGTCGGAGGAACCTGACCCGGGCACCTACAGCTGGGCGCCGATGCCGTCCGCCTGTCGCGGGAGCCTGGCGTCGGTGCCGAGGAACGCGTGCCGGCTCATGTCGGGGGAGTACCGCGACGCCGGCGGCCTGCGTCCCAGCACCTCGGCCACGGCGCGGAGGTGGTGCGGTCCCGCGCCACAGCACAGGCCGAACCACTGCACACCTGCGTCACGCGCCGCGGCCGTGAAGTCGGCGACCTCGTACCGATGGCACGTGAACGGGTCCAGTGCGGTGGGGAACGGGCGGTCACCCGGTAGCGCACCGTCGTAGCCGGGATCGCGCAGCGCCTGGAAGGTCGGCTCCTCCGGCGTCGTGCGGTACGGCACGGGCAGCGCGGCGACGGGGACATCGACGGCGGCCACGATGTCGTCGAGCAGCGGCAGCATCGTCGCGGGACCGCGGATGCAGTTCAGCCCGACGACGCGCGCGCCGGCGTCCGCGAGACGTCGACATGCGTCGGCATAGCTCCATCCCTCCCGGGTCGTCCCGGACCGGTGCGGCGCGAGGGTCACCACCGCGGGCAGCCCGACCTCGCGGATGACGTCGAGGGCCAGCAGCGCCTCCTGGCCCCACCACAGCGTCTCGGCGATCACCACGTCGACGCCCGCCTCGGCGATCCAGCCCACCTGGTCGGCGAACATGGCCCGGACCTCGCGCACGCGCACCGGGTCGTCGGGGTCGAACACGTTGGTGTTGCAGACGTTGCCGGCGAGGAGCGCACCGTGCGCGGAGGCGACCTGTGCCGCGATGGTCAGCGCGTCGCGGTTGAGCTGCTCGAGCAGGTGCTCGCGGCCGATCACCCGCAGCTTCTCACGGTGCGCGTAGTAGGTGAATGCCTGCACCACGTCCGATCCGGCGTGGACGAACTCCTCGTGCAGTTGCGCCACCTTCTCGGGGTGGTCAACGACCACCTCGGGAACGAATGCGCCCGCCTGGAGGTAGCCGCGCCGCTCGAGCTCGAACAGGTAGCCCTCGGCACAGATGACCGGACCATCGGCCAGTCGTTGTGTCAGTGTCATCGCACGCGCCTCACAATCTCCCCCGACGTCGGGTGCGGGCGGAGCCGCACGGTGTCACGGGTGCAACCCGTCCACGGCGACGGCGAACTCGACGCCGGCGTGTCGAATCTCGTCGAACAGGTATCGCCCGGACGACCACTCACAGCCCACGAGATACGAGCGTGTGCCGTCGCGGTCGTCACGCACGAGGTCCGCGGTGACCGCCGCGACCTTCGTGCGCAGGGCGGTGCCGTCGGGGGTGACGTCGTCGTGCAGGTCGATCGCGCACACCTTCGCCAGCACCGCGGGTGCATCCTCGCCCGTCAACCGCAGCAGCGCCCGGCCGTGGGTGACATCGATGACCGTCACCAACCCATTGTGGCCGGGCACCTCCGCGCGCACGCGTCCGACCGCGTCGGTGTCGCCGGCGGCGGTGACGATCAGCCACTCGCCGGGACCCAGGCCGCACACGAGGGCCCCATCCGACCGCCGTTCCGCGCGCCCCGCGGGCGCGAGCGTCGCCGCTGCAGCGCCGTCGCGCGGGGCGAGCACCCACGTGCAGGCCAGCGCGCTGTGGTCGGCGAGCCGCAGCGCGGCGTTGCTACGGCCCGTGCCCACGCGCCAGCCACCGATCACACCCGCCGGGCCGGTCACCGGGACCGGCGGGTGGGCCAGCGGCGTCGCGATGGGGACGCTGCGAGGAGTGTCACGCCACGGCGGCTCGCCGCGCAGGCGCACACCGTCGGGATCGACGTGCGCGAGCTGCGGCATCACGCGTGCGGGGATGCGACGGCGGTCCGGCAGGACGACGGTCACGAGCGTTCCGGGCTCGGCGAGGTGCGGCGCGACGTGGGCGAGACAGACCGATCGGCCCAGCGTAGGGGACATCCGGCTCGACGTGATCCGCCCCACGATCGTGGTCGAGGACTCGACGATCTGACTCGCCTCCGGTGGCACCACCGACCCGTCGACCGGTTGCAGCCCGACCAGGTGGTCGTGGTCGCCGCGCACCTTCTGCCACACCAGCTCCGGTTTGCCGGCGAAGTCGTGCTTGTCGAGCTTGACCGCCCACTCCAGATCGGCACCGTAGGCCTGGGTCAATCCGTCGGTGTCCTGACCGACGATCGCGTGCCCCTTCTCCAGCCGCAGGATGCGCTGGGCCTCGACGCCGAACGGCCGGATGCCGAGGTCGTCGCCCGCGGTGAGCAGGCTGGTCCACACGTGCAGGCCGTAGCCCGACGGCACGTGCAGCTCGAAGCTCAGCTCGCCGGTGAACCCGATCCGCCACATGACGCAGTCGGCGACACCTGCGACCGTCCCGCGACGCACCCGCATGTAGCCGAACTCGTCGGGATCGAGATCGACGCCGTCGACGAGCCGGGCCAGCAGTTCGCGGGACCGGGGACCTGCGACGTTGATGCTGGTGTACGCGGTGGTGACCGGCGTGACGTGGACCCGCCAGTCCGGCCGCTCGGTCTGCAGCCAGTTCTCGACCCACTCCCACACCGCGAGCGCGCCCGACGACGTGGTGGTCATGAGGTAGTGGTCGTCGCCGAGGTGGCCGGTCACGCCGTCGTCGAACACCACGCCGTCATCGGTGCACATGACGCCGTAGCGCACGGCGCCGACCGGCAGCTTCGACCACTTGTTGACATACAGCTGGTTCAGCAGTCGCGGCACGTCGGGACCCCGCAGGTCGAGCTTGCCGAGCGGGGTGACGTCGATGATGCCGACGGCCTCCCGCACGTTGCGCGCCTCGCCGGCGGGGTCACCGTAGTGGTCAGGACGGATCCAGGCGCCGGCGATGAGCGGCGCCGCGCCGTGCTCGACGTGCCAGTCGTGCAACGGGCTGCGCCGCACGGGCTCGTGCACGCGTCCGGCGAGCGCGCCGAGGCTGATGGGCGCGTACGGGGGACGCCACACCGTCGTACCGGTCGCGGCGATGCCGCTGCCGGTGGCCTCGGCCACGACGGCGACGGTGTTGACGACCTCGAGCTTGCCCTGGAGCGGGCCCATCGTGGCGGTCGTGTAGCGCTTGGCCAGCTCGATGTGGTCGTAGCCCTCGTGGACCGCGCCCACGAGCTCCTTCGATGTCACGTCCTCCGAGAAGTCGACGAAGCCGTGCGTGCGGGCACGGAACAGCGCAGGGTGATCCGCCGCCCGCAGCACCGGCTGGTCATCGGGAACATCCCTCCGCGAGGCCGCGGTCGTCCGCCGACGGTGGGTCAGCGCGTGTTCTGCCGCCGCGGTACCGGTCGCCCGACCGTGGTCGACGACGTCCTCGAGCGGCCCGTCACCGGCGATCCCACCGGTCACCTGGACGTCCGGCGGCAGGTCGCCGGGCAGGAACCGCGCCGCGTGCGGCTCGTACGTCGGAACGGCGCCCGCCATGTTGAGCAGCGCGGTCGGCGCGGTCCAACCGGTCGCCGTGACCAGCAGATCGGCCTCGATCGTGCGGCCGTCACCGCACTCGACGGCCTGCACCCCACCACGGCCACGGGCGCGGACGACGTCGCGGCCCGCGCGCGCGTCGAGCACGGCGCGGACGTCGATGCCCACGCGGGCCAGGTCGTCGGCCGCGGCGTCGCCCGCGTCGTTCGCGGTCAGCACGACCGCAGCGGTACCGGGGCGCACCGCGTACAGGTTGACCAGGCGTCGCACCGCCGTCGACAGCAGCACGCCCGGCAGGTCGTTGCCGGCGAAGACATACGGGCGTTCGATCAGGCCCGGCGCCACGACGAGGCTGCCGGCGCGCACCTTCACCAGCCGCTCGGTCGCCTGCTCCGGCCCGCGCTGCAGCACCGCGATCCAGTTGCCGTCGTAGCGACCTGTCACCACGGCGTCGGTCAGCACCTCGACCCCCGCGGCCGTGACCGCGTCGCGCAACTCGGCCAGGGCCGCCCGCGCGTCGGGCCCGCTCCAGCGCAGGTGCCCGCCCAGCGCGTGCTCCTCCTCGACGAGCAGCACGCGTGCTCCCGAGACCGCGGCCGCCGCGGCCGCCGCCATGCCGGCGGGACCGCCACCGGCGACGACCACGTCGGCGTGGGCATGACGCTGGTCATAGGTCGCGTGGGGCGGCGTGGACGGCACGCGGCCGCCCGCTGCGAACCGGCGCAGGACCCGCGCGTACGCGGGCCACAGTGGCCGCGGTGCCATGAACGTCTTGTAGTAGAAGCCGGACGACAGGAACGGGGACAGCAGCTGGTTGACCGCCTTGACATCGAAGCGCAGCGACGGCCAGGCGTTCTGGGCACGTACGTCCATGCCATCGACGACACGTCGGTGCGCGCCACGGACGTTGGGCTCGTCGCCGACCTGCACGATGCAGCCCGGGTCGTGGAAGCTCGCCGTCAGCAGCCCGCGCGGACGGTGGTACTTGAAGCTGCGCGAGAGCACCCGCACGCCGTCGGCGGCCAGGGCCGACGCGATCGTGTCGCCGGCGTAGCCGCGATGGGGCTCCCCGTTCCACGAGAACCGGACCTCGCGTGTGCGGTCGATCACCTCACCGGGCTGCACGCCCAGCCGCATGGCGTCGTGGCCGGTGACCGTGCTCACGCGCCCGTCCCTGGCGACGCTGCGCCGTCGGTGTGCGCCGGCTGTCCGGCTCGGGCGTGCACGCCGGTCGCGTCGCCGACCGCCTCACGCACGCTGCGGACCACGTTGGACACCGTGTGACGCTCGACCACGAGGTAGCGGCGGCAGCCGTTGCGGTGCAGCCAGGTCTCGTCGGTCCATCCCGCCGGGTTGACGCGCAGGTACAGGTAGGTGCGCCACGCCACCTGATCCGCGGTCGCGGGATCGGGTCGTACGCGCCGCTCGCCGATGTAGCGGAACTCATCGACGTTGCGTGGCCCACAGTTCGGGCAGTGCAGCTCGATCACGGTCGCCGCCCCGGCCGCCCGGTGCCGGCGCCCGGCGTGGCCGCAGCTCCTGCGTGGTCGTCGGTCATCCGCATCACCGGTCGGGTCAGTGCCCCACGGCCGCCGCGCCCTTCTCGCCGACGAGCCGTCCGTCGGCGAACCGCGCGAGATCGAAGTCGGCGATGAGCTCCGGCGTCCTGCCGGTCGCCACCAGCTGGGCCATCGTTTCGCCCGCCACGGGAGCGGCCTTGAAGCCGTAGGTTCCCCAGCCGACATCGACCAGGAAGCCGTCGACCGGTGTCACGCCCATGATCGGCGAGAAGTCGGGGGTCATGTCGCACAGGCCGGCCCACTGGCGCAGCACCCGCAACTGCGACAGCTGGGGCATCAGCTGCAGCACGTGGCCCGCCAGCCCTTCGAGGAACGTCAGGCTGCCGCGGGTGGCGTACGACGTGAACGGATCGACCGACGCGCCGAACACGAGCTCTCCCCGGTCGGTCTGGCTGACGTAGACGTGCACTGTGCCCGACACGACCACCGTCGGCAGGAACGGCCGCACCGGCTCCGTGACCGCGGCCTGCAGGGGAAACGTGCTGATCGGCAGCCGGACGCCGGCCATGTCGGCCACCAGCGAGGACCAGCCGGCCGTGCAGTTGACGACGACCGGCGCGACGATCTCGCCCGCAGTCGTCGTGACGCCCCGCACCTGGCCGGACGCCACCGTGATGCCGGTCACCTCGGTGTGCTGGTGGATGCGGATGCCCAGCGCCGTCGCGGCGCGGGCGTAGCCCCACACGACGGCGTCATGGCGGATGATGCCGCCGGGCGGATGGTACAGGGCGCCGAGGATCGGGTAGCGGGTGTGGCGCGAGGTGTCCAACGGCGGCGCGAGCCGCTTGACCTCCGATGCGTCGACGACCTCCGAGTCGATGCCGGCGAGCTTGTTGACCTCCGCCCGCCACCGCATCGTGCGCAGCGATGCGTCGCTGTGCGCGAGCGTCATGTGACCGCGCTGGGAGAACATGACGTTGAAGTTCAGCTCCGCGGACAGCCGCTCGTACAGCGCCACGGAGCGGTCGTAGAACGTGACGCCTTCCGGCGTGAGGTAGTTCGAGCGGACGATCGCGGTGTTGCGGCCCGACCCCCCGCCCCCTATGTAGCCCTTGTCGACCACCGCGACGTCGGTGATGCCGTGGTTGGCGGCAAGGTAGTAGGCGGTGGCCAGGCCGTGGACGCCGCCACCGATGATCACGACGTCGGCCGTGGGCCGCAGCTCGGGCGTGCGCCACACCCGCGGCCAGGCGGCCCCGGTCACGCCGCGGCGGAGCAGTTCGAGCGCCGAGTACCGCGTGGCTGTCCGTGGCATCAGGCGGTCAGCCTAGACGAGGGGATCGCCGGCGCACCAGCGTGGCCCCATCTTCCGCCGTCGGCGTGACGGGCACACCGGGCGTGAGGTGGCGTGCGTCAGGGGAGCGTGACTGCGGTGACCACACAACCGTTGGCCGATCTGTCACTGGCGCGTGGCACGGTCGACCGTGCCGCCCGCCACCGCACCGACGACGCCTGGCTCGCGCGTCGCTGGAGCGATCCCGCCTCACGCGTCCTGGCGGTCCACGACGGCTCGGTCGCCGTGGACGGTGACCCGCCCGCACTGCTGCTGGTCAGCCCGGCCGAGGCGCCCGTCGACGGCGGCACCCTGCCGTGGCTGCTCGGCGTCGACGACGACGGCACGGCGATCTTCGGTATCGCCGGTCGTCCACCGGCGACAGGGCGGCCGGCCACCCTGCGCGAGATCGGCGCGCTGCTGTCGGACCGCGACGCGGGCCTGATGACCACCGCGGTCGCGCTGGAGGCGTGGCACGCGTCCCACGGTCACTGCCCCCGGTGTGGAACGGCGACCGATGTGCGCGAGGCCGGACTGCTCCGGGTCTGCCCCGTCGACGGCTCGCTGCAGCATCCTCGGGTGGACCCGGCGGTGATCATGGCCGTCGTCGACGACGACGACCGCCTGCTGCTAGGTCACCAGGCGCGGTGGCCCGCACGGCGGTTCTCGACGCTGGCCGGCTTCGTCGAGCCCGGCGAGTCGCTCGAGCAGGCCGTGGTCCGCGAGGTCCACGAGGAGACATCGGTCGCCGTGGACCGGATGACCTACCTGGGCAGCCAACCGTGGCCGTTCCCGCGCAGCCTGATGGTCGGCTTCATCGCGCACGCCACGACCACGACCATCGCGACCGACGACCAGGAGATCGTGGACGCGCGCTGGTTCACACGACAGGCGCTGCGGGACGCGGTCGCACGCGAGGACGTGATCCTGCCGCCGCGCGTGTCGATCGCGCGACGGCTGATCGAGCGCTGGCATGGTGGCCCGCTCGACGGGCGTTCCGCCCACCGCGACGGGTGACTCCCGCCGTGCGCCCGACTGTGGGGGATGGGGTCAGCGGTGCTCGGGGTTGGGGTAGTCGAACCGGCAGCCCGCGTCCCACTCCGACCGCTGGTTGCCGTACGCCGGCACGCCGCCGGCATCCTTGAGCATCCGCGCCGTGTGCAGCAGGTTCCACGTCATGAACGCCGTGTTGCGGTTCGTGAAGTCGTTCTCGGGACCCCCCGACCCTTCATCCAGATACGACGGCCCCGGACCCGCCTCACCGATCCACCCCGCGTCGGCCTGCGGCGGGATCACGTACCCCACGTGCTGCAACGAGTACAGGATGCCCATCGCGCAGTGCTTGATCCCGTCCTCATTGCCCGTCACCAGGCACCCGGCCACCCGCCCGTAGTACGCGTACTGCCCGGCGTCGTTGAGCAGATGGCTGTTGCCGTACAACCGCTCGATCACCCGGGTGCACACCGACGAGTGCTGACCCAGCCAGATCGGCGTCGTCAACACCAGGATGTCGGCGGCCATCACCCGCTCGAAGATGCCGGGCCACGCATCGGCGTCCCAGCCGTGCTCGGTCATGTCCGGCCACACCCCCGTCGCGATCTCATGATCGACTGCACGGACCTGATCGACGGTCACCCCCTGCGCCTCCATGACCGCGATCGACCGGTCCGCCAACCCCTGGGTGTGCGACCCCTCCGGCGACCGCTTCAACGTGCAGTTGATGTAGATCGCCCGCAGATCCCCGTACTGCGCCGGCGGCCCACCGCTCGACATGTCACTCATGACCTCGCCTTTCTGTGTCGTCGTCCGATCCCGTCAACCGGGGCCGGTCGCCGGGATCGTCCGAGCGCTCAGCCGCCGAGGAACTGTCGGAAGCGGGACTGCGCGACCTCGGACTGGAACAGATTGGCCGACAGCTCGGCCATGGCCGGCCCGTCGGCATCGATGCGGGCGACCAGCGACCGGTTCAACAGGCGTTTGGTCGCCACCAGGCCCTGCCGGGGCGATGCACACAGCTGCTCGATGACGTCGGCGACCTTCGCATCCAGGTCGTGCGGCGGGACGGCGGCGGTGACCAGTCCGACCTCGGCCGCCTCCGGCGCGGCGATCGTCCCGGCTCCCAGCAGCAGCAGGGACGCGTCGCGGTCGCTCAGCCGGGGGACCACCACGGTCGAGATGACGGCAGGTGCCAGGCCGAGTCGCACCTCGCCGGCGGCGAACGTGGCGTCGGCCGACGCCACGGCCAGATCGCACGCGGCGACCAGACCGATCCCGCCGGCGCGCACGGGTCCGTGCACGACCGCGAGCACCGGCACCGGTAGCGTCACGATCGCGCGCAGCACACCGAGCATGCGGTCGGACGTGGCCGCCTGTGCGGCGGCGTCGGCTGCGGCAGCCTCCTGGAGATCCGCACCGGCGCAGAACGCCGGCCCCTCGGCACGCAGCACGACCAGCTGGGCCTGATCGTCGGCGGCGACGGCGCCCAGCGCCGTGCGCAGCCCTGTCAGCAGCGGCCGCGACAACGCGTTGCGGTTGTGCGGGGAGGCCAGAGTGATCGTGTGCACCCGGCCGTCGTGCGCGGTGCGGATCGGAGCGTCACCCACGGCCGGAGACTCCTCGTCGACGGATCGTGCGGCGGACGTTACGGGGTCGTGCCGCAGAGATCAATCCGCTGGCACGCGTGGGCGGGTCGCCTCCCACATGCGACGAGACCCGCCGGGGCGGGCCTCATCGGATCGTGTGCGGTGCGTCGCGTCAGACGTCGCAGCCGTGGGCCGCGGCCAGGCCGCTCTCGACGAAGTTCTTCGCGCCGCTGACGGCGCCGGTGACGTGGCCGATCGCCCGGGCCTGCGACACCAGCTGTCCGTAGCTGGCCCCGCAACCGTCGTTGATGGTCTTGCCGTAGCCGGCCATCGCCGTGCCCGGCACCGCGAGGGCCATCGCGATCGTGGCGGCGAGGACGATGAGGCGCTTGCGCATTCGATGCTCCTTGTCTGTCTTGGTGTCCGTGGTCCGGACGCTGCCGTACCCGGTGATACGACCCGGGACCCCCGCCCGGATGCACCACATACGATTCGGCGCGAGCACCGCCGACGACAGAGAACGACCGTGACAGATCGCTCGCCGCGCGAACCCGGGACGGGCGCGACCGCCGGGTGGGGCGGCGAGGCCCGCGCCCGTGGCGGGGCAACCCCTGCACGCCCTGCTGGCTCCGCGCCGCCGCGTCGTGTCGGTGACCGACACCTACGGCGGCACGAGCAAGCTGTTCACCGGGTTCCTGTCGGCCTGGGATGTCGACGTGGCGCTGGTCGACACCGACTCGACGGGCATGGAGGACGCCGCGGACCTGCTGTCGGCCCTCGACGACGCGCTCGACCGGGTGTAGCGGGCAGCGCTCACGTGCGCCCGTCGGCGGCGTCGGCCGCTTCGATCATCGTCTCCGCCGACAACCGATCGGCGGCGACGTCGACGAACATCGGATCGTCGCCGTCGCCGTCAGGGATCCGGTCCACACCCACCATCCGGTCGATCACCATGTTCTGGAAGCGGTGCAGCGGCTCCTCGAAGCGGTAGCACATCCGTCCACCGGTGTACGCGGGATTGGCGATGCCACGCTGCACGCGTTCGACGATCGCGATGTCCTCACTGTTGACGTGATCCCAGAACGTCGCCAACTCGTCGAGGGCCGGTGCGATCTGCGGATCGTCAGCCGTGTGCGGCGGGAGGCCGATCGTGGTGCGCTCGAGCGTGCGGTCGTGCGACATCGGCGTCGCCAGCACCGTGAACACGTGGTTGGGCAGGACCGACAGCGCGACGTTGGGCAGGATCCAGATGAAGCGCCCGCTGACCGCGTCGTCAGCACGGAGCGTCGGCGCGTCGGTCAACGCGGTCCAGCCCGACGCGGTGTCGCGGTTGATCGGAGACGTCGACATGCCGGTGTACAGGCCGGGCCCCTGGAAGCGGTGATGGTCCTCGATGCGCGACACCTTGACCAGTTCGGGGTGGACCCACGGCAGGTGGTAGTACTCCATGAAGTTCTCTGCCACCAGCTTCCAGTTGGCCGCGACGTCGTACGTCTGCTCCGCGACGACCGTCATCTCGTCGAGTCGGTAGCCGGCGAGGCGGTCGGGCAGGTCCCCCAGCCAGGCATCGAGCGGCATCGGATCGGGTTCGAGGCTGACGAACACCAGGTTCGCCCACGCCCCGACGCTGACGGGCAGCAGGCCGTAGTCGGCCATGTCGAACGCCGGCAGACGACCGGTGTCGAAGATCGGCTGCTGGTCGACCGGTATGCCCGAGCCCTCGAACAGCGGCGCGCCGAGCAACCGCCCGTCGAGCGCGTAGGCCCAGCTGTGGTACGGGCAGCGGAACCGCTTGAGCTGACACGACTCCTCCGTCACGAGCTGCGCCGCGCGGTGCCGGCACACGTTGTGGAACGCGCGCAGCACGCCGTCCCGATCGCGCGTCAGGATGATCGACCGGCCGGCGATCGAGACCGTCCGAACGGCGCCGGGAACGGCCACGTCGGTCGTGTGCGCGGCGGCGAACCACCCGCGCGAGAACACCTGCTGCTGCTCGACCGCGAAGAACTGTTCGGACCGGTACGCGTCGGGCAGCAGGGTGCTTGCGTACTCGACCGGAGCCCGGGTCGGCGCGTACGTCTCCCCGCGCAGGTAGTCGTCCGGCGTGTGACGGGGTGCGAGCATGGTCACCTCCAGGTCGAACCTGCCGCAAGGCTACGGCCGCAGGTCGCGCACGAGAAGGGGTGTCGGCAATGTGGTCGTGCGGGTGGCATGCTGAGGTTGCCTGTTTGCCGCGATGCGGCAGCCTTGGCGATCTTTCTTGCGTTGTTTCTCCATACGCATTGCATTCTCCGCAATGTGCGGTCATCGTTGCTCCATGAGCAACGCGGGTGAAGCGCGTCCTGCTGTCCAGTCGGTGGATCGAGCGCTGACGATCCTGGAGATCCTGGAGCGCGAGGGCTGGATGGGCGTCACGACCCTGGCCCGCGAGCTCGGCATCCACAAGTCGACGGCATTCCGCCTGCTGGCGACGTTGGAGCAGCGCGGCATCGTCGAGCAGCACGTCGAGACCCAGAAGTACCGGCTGGGGTTCGCGTTGGTCCGCCTGGCCAGTGCGGTGCGCGCGGGCCTCGACCTGACCCGGTCCGCCAGGCCCGTGTGCGAGTGGTTGAGCGAGCAGACCGGCGAGACCGTCAACATCGCGGTGCTGGAGGGCGGAGAGGTCGTCAACATCGACCAGGTCAACCTCTCGTCATCGGTCGTCAGCGTCGACTGGTTGGGCCGGCGCACCGGCCTGCATTCGACCTCGACCGGCAAGGTGTTCCTGGCGCACCTTCCCGAGCGGGTTCGCGACGAGATCCTCGGCGGCAACCTCGCGCCGATGACGCCCAACACCATCACCGACCCGGATGTGCTGCGTGAGCAGTTGGCCGGGATCCGGGCTCAGGGGTGGAGCGCGACCGATGAGGAACTGGAGCTCGGCCTGAACGCCGTCGCCGCGCCGATCCACGGCGCCGACGGCGCCGTGCTCGCCACGGTGTGCGTGTCGGGACCGAAGTTCCGCCTCACACCGCAACGGCTGCCCGACGTCGGCCGTCTCGCGGTGGACGCCGCCCAGCAGATCTCGCGGCGGCTCGGCTTCATGGCCACCGACGACGGCACCGGATCCGACCCGCCGGTGGCGCAGCCGGCCGGATCCGCGGCGCGCTGAGCGTCACGACGTGGGATCAGCGGCACCGGCGGTCGGTGGTCCGGGCGACCCGACGCCCCGGTACGATCTCGCCGCCGCGACCGGCCGCGGCGGGCGGCTACAGCGCGGCGGACGCGCCGCGTGCCAGGGTGCCGAACCGCGCCTGGTTGCCGATGAACGCCAGCCCTATGGACGCCAGCGGTCCATTGCGGTGCTTGGCGACGATCAGCTGCGCCTGCCCCTTGTTGACCGCGTCGGGGTCGTACACGTCGTCGCGGTAGATGAACGCCACGATGTCGGCGTCCTGCTCGATGCTGCCGGACTCACGCAGGTCCGACAGCTGCGGCTTCTTGTCGCCGCGGTCCTCGGGCTTGCGCGACAGCTGTGACAGCGCGATCACCGGTGTGTCCAGCTCCTTCGCCAGCACCTTCAGGCCACGGCTGATCTCGCTGACCTCCTGCACGCGGTTCTCGACCGTGCGGTGGGACTGCATGAGCTGGAGGTAGTCGATGACGATCAGGTCCAGGCCGTGGCGTTGCTTGAGGCGTCGACACTTGGAGCGGATCTCCATCAGGTTGATGCCTGCCGTGTCGTCGATGTAGAAGTTCGCCTCGTGCAGGCGACCCATGGCCTGCGACAGCTTCGGCCAGTCGTCCTCCCGCAACCGGCCCGTCTTGATGCGGTTGCTGTCGACCCGTGCCTGCGCCGCGAGCACCCGCTCGAGCAGCTCCATCTGCGACATCTCGAGCGAGAACATCACCACGGGCCTGCGCAGCTCGACCGCGACGTGTGTGGCGATGTTGGTCACCAGCGTCGACTTGCCCAGGCCCGGTCGCGCCGCCAGGATCATCAGGTTCGCCGGCTGCAGACCGCTCGTCAGCTCGTCCAGGTCGGCGAAGCCGGTCGGCAGACCGGTCACGGCCTGACGCGTCTCTGACCGCTTCTCGATCAGCTCGAACGCCTGCGACAGCAGATCCTTCATGGGCGACAGCTCGCGCCCGTAGCTGCGTTGCGCGACGGCGAACACGGTCGCCTCGGCGTGATCGACGGCGGCGTCGGCCTCGGTGCCCGCGTCGTAGCCGAGCCGGGTGATGTCGGTGCCCGCGTCGATCAGCCGACGACGGAGTGCGTGCTCCGCCACGATCCGCGCGTAGTAGCCGGCGTTGGCAGCCGTCGGTACCTGGGAGATCAGATCGGTGATGGCCACCAGGCCGCCGACGCTGTCGAGGTTCCCGCGGCGCTCGAGCTCGTCGGCCAGCGTCACCGTGTCCACCGGCTCACCGCGGTCGTACAGATCGCGGATCGCCTCGTACATCGTGCGGTGAGCGCCCCGGTAGAACTCCTCAGGCCCCACGAACTCCACGATCTCGGCGATCGCGTTCTTGGACAGCAGCATGCTGCCCAGGACGCTGATCTCGGCTTCGAGGTTGTGGGGTGGCACGCGGTCGTAACCGGCGTGCGACGGCGGGCCCGGGAGCTGGAGGTCGGCGGTCACCCGGTCACCCTAACGCATGTCACGCGTCGAACACACATTCGCTTCGGGCTCTTCCGCCGTGCTCCTGGGCACGCGAACGTCGGCCGGTCGATGGTCGACCGGCCGACGCGTCGGGCGGCGTTCAGCTCTGGGCGACGACGACGCGCACCTGGGCGGTGACGTCTCGGTGGACCCGCACCGGAACCTGATGCTCGCCGAGTTCCTTGAGCGGTCGGTCGAGCGAGATCTTGCGCCGATCGATGGCGACGCCGAGCTGCTCGGAGACGGCCCGCGCGATCGCGGTGGTCCCGATCGAGCCGTACAGCGTGCCGTCCTCGCCCGCGTTCGCCCGCACGGTGACAGGGCGGCGCTCGAGCTCCGCCCGCTGCGACTGTGCCTCGGCGACGTTGCGTGCCTCGCGCTTGCGGCGGGCGCGCGTGATCGCCTCGGCGTCCGCCATCGCGCCCTTGGTTGCGCGCATCGCCAGGCCACGCGGCATCAGGTAGTTGTTGCCGTAGCCGTCGGCGACGTCGACGACGTCCCCGGCCTCACCGAGGTTCGCGACGTCGCGCTTCAGGATGAGCTTCATCGGGTCGTGTATGGCAGCAGCGCCATCTCGCGAGCGTTCTTGATCGCCTGGGCCAGCATCCGCTGATACTGCGGCCGCGTACCCGTCACCCTCGCCGACCGGATCTTGCCGCGCTCGCTCAGGAACCGCTGGAGCAGCTCGACGTCCTTGTAGTCGATGTAGGTGATCTTGTTCTTGGTGAAGTAGCACTCTTTGCGCTTGGGAGGACCCGACGGTCCGCGGTTTCTCGGCATCTAGAACGGCACATCCTCAGGTTCGGGGGCACTTGTGGGAGCGGGCGCTCCCCATGACGTGTCCTGGCCGCCGCCACCGCTGCCACCACGGGGGTTGCGCTCGACCTTGGCGGTCGCCCACCGCAGGCTCGGGCAGATCTCGTCCGCCTCGATCTCGGTGACCCAGCGGGTCTGGCCCTCGCGGTCCTCGTACGACCGGCTGCGCAGGCGACCGGTGACCACGACGCGGGCGCCCTTGGTCAGCGAGCTCGCGACGTTCTCGGCCTGGTCACGCCAGACGTTGCAGGTGAAGAACCCGTCCAGACGCTCGTCCCACGAGTTGGTCTCGCGGTTGTAGCGGCGCTGGTTGACAGCGACGCGCACGCTGGTGACGGCTACGCCGTTGGGCGTGAAGCGCAGCTCGGGGTCGTCGGCGAGGTTGCCGGTGATGGTGATGACGTTGTCGGTTGCCACTGGCTGGTCCTTTCTTCGCTGGAGCCGCCGCCCACGACCGGCGTGGGCGCACGCGATCGACGACGAGCTCGTCGCCGGACGCGGGCTCCGGCGGTGCTAGAGGTGCCGGACCCGTGCGGCGGGCTGGACCACTTTGTGACGCACGACGGCGTCGGTCAGCCGCAGCTGCCGCTCGAGCTCGGGAAGCTGTTCGCCCTCGAGCTGCAGATCGACGACCGTGTACCAGCCTTCGCGCTGGTGGTCGATCTCGTAGGCGAACTCGCGCTTGCCCCAGTGGTCGACGCGGTCGACGCTGCCGCCGAGCTGGCCGATCAGGTCGGTGAAGCGTTCCACGTTGCTGGTGGCCGCGTCCTCCGACAGCGTGCCGTGGCTGATGATCATCAGTTCATAGGTGCGCAAGGCGTTATCGTCCGATCCTGTGGTCTGGCGGCCCCCGGGGTGCGGTCGGCTGTGGCGACCTGCGGGAGCAGGCGGACAGTGCAACCGCGCACGCTAGCACTTCCGGAGTGAACTCGCACCGTAGCGCACGCCGGGCGCACACCCGCGCCAACGTGTGGACGGCGGCGCGCCGCGCCGGCAGAGGGTCGTCAGACGGGCGCGACGATCCTGTCCAGCCAGCGGTCGGCCAGCTCGCGGCCCATGCGCGCGTGCGCATCGTGGTGCTGCTCGGCCAGGGCGATCAGGTCCGCCGGCTCCCAGCCATGGCGACGCAGGTACGCGCCCGGCTGGCTGGCGTTCGCATAGCGCGCGACCCGGTCGGCATCCATCTCGGGATGGAACTGGACGCCGTACACGCGGCCGCCGGCGCGCAACGCGTGGACGGGCGCCCGATCGCTGCGTGCCAGGACGACCGCGCCAGGACCGGCGGTGATGAAGTCGCGGTGTGCGTTGAACGTCGGCGTGCCGTCGGCGAACCCGTCGAGCAGCGGATCGTCGCGTCCGGCGTCGGTCAGGCGGACCTCGGCGAAGCCGATCTCAGGGGTGTCGTGACGCACCGTCCCGCCGGTCACCTCCGCCAGCAGCTGTGCGCCGAGGCAGATGCCCAGGGTCGGGCTGTCGGCCGCGACGCACTTGGCGAGCAGGTCGGACTCGTGCCGCAGGAAGGGGTGCGCGCCCTCCTCGTCGGTGCACATCTGGCCGCCCATGACGAGCAGGGCCTCCGGCGGCTCGTCGGGCACCGGGTCGTCGGCGTACACATGGCGGATGTCGAGCTCCACACCACGTACGCGCAGCTGATCACCGATGACACCCGGCCCGCCCCATGGGCCGTGCTGGAGCACCGTCACGATCATCATCGACTCCGTCGTCCGCTGCCGTTGCCCAACGCGTCGAGCGCGGCGTCGACGTCGTGGGCGTACGTCCACAGCCGGTGCATCGGCTGGTGCAGCATCCTGCGGTCGTCCATGGCCTGCAGCAGGCGTCGCAGCGGCGCCCAGAAGCCGTCGGCGTCCAGCACGACAATCGGCCGGTCGTGGTACCCGAGCTGGCGCAGGGACATCATCTCGATCAGCTCCTCGAGCGTGCCGATGCCGCCGGGCAGGATCAGGAAGGCGTCGCTGCGGTCGTCCATGAGTTGCTTGCGCTCGCGCATCGTGCGGGTGCGAATGAGCTCGGATATGTCGTGCAGCGCAACCTCGCGATCGACGAGCTTGTCGGGGATGACACCCGTCACGCGCGCACCGCCGGCGAGCGCCGCGCGGGCGGTGACACCCATCAGCCCGACCGCTCCGCCGCCGTACACCATGGCCCAACCCCGGCGCGCAAGCCCTGTGCCGACCGCCTCGGCCAGGGCGCGCAGGTCGTGCGAGACGTCGTCGCTCGACGAGCAGTAGACGCAGACCGACAGCGGCGCGGTGGGCTCGGTGCTGCTGGTCACGGTCACCGCGCCGATGCTAGCTGCCGGGCGGTGGCGCCCGCTCGTGCTCCGTGAGGTGGTCGCGCGGCGGCGGCATCCGTCTCGTCCAGGGTCGTCGTGATGCGGCGCGCCGACCGCCATGCCCACGTCGGCGCCGACCAGCACGCCGAGCAGCGAGACGGCATCGGTGCGCGTGAGGCGTTCGCCCACCCATCGAGGTCGTCCGGCCAGATCGCGGGCGGCCCGGGGTCAAGGTCAGGGTGGGTCAAGACCAGCGCGCGACGGCAGCGCGGCGGCGACCATGGGGGTCACCGCCGCGGCGTCCAGGCGCACCTCGCCGGTCGCCACCCACCACAGCCGGGCCACGGTGTCGGCCTCGTCCGGCAGATCGCGCAGACGTCGCAGGAGGTCCGCGGCCTCACCGGCGTGCCCATCGCACCACGCATCGGTGCCGACCTCCGCGGCGCAGCGTCGACCCAGCTCGGCCCAGCGGATCGGCCCGCAGGTGGTGACCAGGCGGGCCTCTGCGCCGCACCGGTCACACTCGCCGGCCTCGACCGCTCGCGGCCCGACCTCGACGTCGTCGATCCAGGGGTGCCGTTGCACCAGCGCATGCCGCAGTTCGCGGCGCCGGCGCGCATCCAGGCCCGTCATGCGCGCGGCGTGAAGCGGGTGCCGGTCACGCCACCGACGGTGGGTGCGGCGGGTGCAGCAGGGTGTCCGGATTCGGGCAGGCCCCGCGGCGTTGCAGCTCGCTCAGCAGCGTCTCCATGGCCTCGAGCAGCGCCTGCTGCTGCGCCGGTGACAGTGCCTGCAGCAGCTCGGCGGCCGCCTCCACGTGCTCGTCATCCGTGGCGCCGCACATCTGCTGGCCGGCGGCGGTGAGCTCGATCAGCGTGGCGCGCCGGTCGCGTGGGTGGCGTCGGCGTGTGACCAGGCCTTCGTCCTCCATGTGATCGATGAGCACCGTGACGTAGCGGGGGGTGATGCCGAGGTCGTTGCCCAGCTCACTCATGATCTGGGGGCCCTTGCAGCGCAGCAGGTGCAGCGCGCGGGCGTGCGTGTAGCCGATGTCACGTTCGGTCAGCCGCGTCTTCGTCCACCGCTTGTACGCAGGGCCGAACGCCGCGAACGCGTGCGCAAGGGCTTCGTCGATGGGCGCGCCACCAGAACCCTGGGATTGTGTAGACATTCGGGTATCACCACGGTACTCTCGACCTCGCAACAATAGTACAGGAGTTCTGCTATCTGGGAGTTCCGGTTTCTCGGACGACCCGGACACAGAACGCCGCAGGGGAGAGACATGGCGATCCAGACCGCTGACCGCTACTTCAACGAGCTCGGCAGGCGCGACCTGCTGACCGCGGACGACGAAGTGCGGCTGGCCAAGCAGATCGAGGCCGGTCGCGAGGCCGCCGCGCTGCTCGACGACGCCGGCACCGCCGACCGCGACCGCCTGGAGCGCGACGTCGCCGCCGGCCAGCAGGCGTTCGGGCAGTTCGTGGAGGCCAACCTGCGACTCGTCGTCAGCATCGCGACGCAGTTCATGTCACGCACCGACCTCGACCTCGACGAGCTCATCCAGGAGGGCAACCTCGGGCTCATCCGCGCCGTCGAGAAGTTCGACTGGCGGCGCGGCGGCAAGTTCTCGACCTACGCCACGTGGTGGATCCGCCAGGCGATCCAGCGCGGCATCGCCCGCGGCGACCGTGCCATCCGCCTGCCCGCGGGCGTCCACCAGGAGCTGGGCAAGGTCCGCGCCGCCACCGCCAGGCTGCGCGACGAGACCGGACGCGAGCCGACCACCGAAGAGGTCGCCGAGGCGACCCGCCTCACCCCGGCGCGTGTCGAGCGCGCACGCGGTGCGGACTACCGCGTCGACTCGCTGCAGAAGCCGCTGTCGGACGACCCGGATGCGTCGGTGCGAGAGGACCTCGTCGCCGTCGCGGACGACGCGCCCGACGAGGAGGTCAGCCAGCGGTTGCTGATCGAGGCCATGCTGGCCGCGACCCAGGCGACCCTGGACGAGCGCAGCCAGTACATCCTGCGCCGTCGGTACGGCTTCGACGGCGGAGACGGCGCATCACTGCGCCAGATCGGCGACGAGCTGGGCCTGTCGCGCGAACGGGTGCGGCGCATCGAGCTCGATGCGCTCGCGACGTTGCGCGACGAGGTGGCGCTGGCCGCCTGACGCCCCTCGGTCGACTCATGGCCGACCGGGGACCCCGCACCCACCTGGGCTGGCGGCCTATGGCAGCGGGGCGGGGTCGTGGTCACGGGGGCGTCCGATGACATCGGGCATGCGGCCGTCGTGGCGCTGCTCGCCGCGGGGCATCCGGTCATCGGCGTCGACACCGCCGCACAGGTGACGCTGCCACCCGGGACGGCCGCCCGCCGCCACCACGTCACCCCCGCCGCCATCGCGAATCCGGCCGACGTCGCCTCGCTCACGGCGCTGTCGGTGCCACTTGGCGCCCCCGGCATCCGCCTCAACGCGGTTGCGCTGGGCACCGTGGCCACCGGCACGCGGGCGGTCACGGTACGGTCATCACGGCCGACGGCGGACAGTCGGTACACGGCCCTCGCCCATTGTGACGCGCCCGCCGTCGACCCGGAGGTCATCCGCGATGCCACCACCATCCCCCGCCCGAGCTCCCCGGACCGACGTACCCGGGCGCGACCGGCGCGCCGGCGTGACGTCCGTCGGACTGCTGCTCTTCGACGGCTGCGACGTGATCGACGTCGCCGGCCCGTACGAGGTCCTGCTGACCGCCAACCGGCTGGTCACCCGTCGCGGCGGCGACGCGCCGTTCGCCGTCGACACCCACAGCGTCGACGGGGAGCCGGTGACGGGCTTCGGCGGCCTCGGACTCAGCCCGTCCCGCGGTGCCATTGCCGAGGCCGGGCCGTTGGACGTGCTGATCGTGCCAGGTCTCATCGACCTCGGTGCGATCGCGGACATGGCCGAGGTGACCGAAACCGTGTGTGCTCTCGACCCCTCGGTCGACATCGTCGTGGGGGTGTGCACCGGCGCGTTCCTGCTGCACGCCGCAGGCGTGCTCGGCGATGCGGCGGCCACGACGCACTGGGAGGACGTGCGCGTCCTCGACGAACTGCGGGACGGTGGGTCGACCCGCGACGACGTCCGGTGGGTCGACGCCGGTCACGTCGTGACGTCGGGTGGCATGACGTCGGGCATCGCCATGGCGTTGCACCTGGTCGAGCGCCTGGTCGACGGCGCGCTGGCACAGGCAACGGCCGCGCAGATCGACTACGTGTGGACCGAACAGCGTCCCACGAGCTGACGCCGTGCGTCGCCGACATGCGCATCGTCATCGACACAGACGTGGCCGTGCCGATGACTGACGGCACCGTGCTGCGCGACCGACGTGTACCGACCCGACGACCGCCAGCCGGCACCGGCGCTGCTGCAACGACTGCGCCATGACACGTCCGACATGGCGTCGGCGCTGTACACACTCGACGTCATCCGGGCGGTCCGCGCCGGCTACGCCGTCGTCGTCCAGCCCTGCGGGGCGCAGACAACGGCGTCGACCGGGACCCGCCGGTGCGGGTGTTCGTGATGGGCGACGACGTCTGGCGTGACGCGGACGACTGGCCGCCGCCCGGGACACGGTGGGTCGACCTGTACCTCCACTCGGATGGTCATGCGGGCCAGACCGGTGGCGGGCTGTCCACCGAACACCGGGCGACGAACCGGGCGACACCCTTCCGCTACGACCGACGTGACCCGGTGCCGTCGGGCCGGTGCGCATGACCGCCAACACCTTCCGCGCCGGGCATCCGCATCCGGCTGACCCTGCCCGTCATCGATCGGGCTGGATCCGCTGGCGGGACGCCCCCGCCGCGGGCATCCGCCCGGTCACAGGCACAGTTCGGGACCCCAGTCCGTGTGGCCGCGCCCCTCGTGGCACCGGAACTCACGCACGCCGGCCAGCAGCCGGTGCCTGCCAGGCGTGCCGCCGAGCACCGTCTCGTCGCCGAACGTGAGCAGGTAGCGCGTCGCCTCGACCGAGTCGTCGCCGATGCTCTCGACGGTGTTCACCACGTCGGTCTCGCCCGATCCGGCGCCGGGACCGTAGCGCAGGAGGAACTGCGTCTGCGGGCTCGCCCCGGTCGGGTCCATCCCCAGCACGGCCTGCGCGGACGCCTCGGGATAGTGCCGATAGCAGGGGCGCGCGTCCTCGACGAACGCGTTGAAGTCGTCGACGTTGGTCATCTGCCCGGCGTCGTTCCACGCAGGGGCGTCCGGCCAGGCCAGGGTGCCGGACGCGCAGCACCGGTCCTTCTTCTTCGTCGTCTTCTTCCTCTTCTTGCGCCTGCGCACGAGCGCGAGCAGTCCCGCCAGACCGCCGACGACCAGCACACGTCGATTCGATTCCTCCATGCGGGCACCATAGACCAGAACCCGGCGGCCGTCCGCGCCACACCGACGGCAGTGCTGCGGCGCCGGGCGGAGCGCGTGGTCGCCCCGGGCGTGGCCGCGGTGGCCGGCTGACGCGTCCTTGGCGACCGCGCGGCGCGTGGAGCGCGACGTGCGGGCGGTCGCGACGCCCGGAACATGACCCGCGTCACCCGTCGTGCAGCGGCACGGCGACCGCGGCGAGCGCGGCCAGCCGTGCCGAGGACAGCACATCGATCGACAGCGGCGCGCCACGCAGTCGCCACTGCAGCGTCCCGCGGTGCAGCGGGCGCCGGGAGGAGATCAGCAGCATGTTGCCGCTCTCGCGCAGATCGGCGACAGCCGGTGGCCCGACGGCCAGCAGGTGCGGGAAGGCGGTGCGGAGCGTCGCCGCGTGCACGCCGACATGGGACCAGGGTGGTTCGTCGATGACGTTGAGCACGTACGCGCCGCGCGGCCGCAGCACGCCGGCGACCTCGGCCGCGAACTCGGCGGTCGCCAGATGCCGGGGCGTGCGACGGCCCACGAACGCGTCGCCCACGATCAGGTCGACGGAGGATGTGGCGCTGCGCTGCACGACACGCCGCGCGTCGTCGTGGTGTACCGCCAGCCGCGGCAACGGTGCGAGGCCGAGCTCCCGCTCAGCCAGCTCGATGACCGCCGCCGACGATTCGACGACCACCTGACCCAGCTCGGGCCGGCGTGCGGCCAACGCACGCGGCAGGGCGAACGCGCCGCCACCCAGGTGCAGCAGATCACAGGGCCCGGCCGGCAGCAGCGCCTCGACGACCGCGCCGAACAGCGCCAGGTACATGAGCTCGAACCGGCGTGGATCGTCGAGGTCCACCGCCCCGTAGGCGTGCCCGTCGACCTCGAGCAGCCGCACCGAGGGATGACCAGCCTCGCGGCGCACGACCAACCGGCCAAGGGTCTGATCGACCACGGAGGCTGGTCCAGGGTCACGCCCGCGTGTCATCTGGCCACTGTCGCACAGATGACCGGTGCCGGGTCGGGCGGATCGCGCTTCCGCAATCACCCGACCACGTAGCTCCGAACCACCGACGTGTCCAAAGGTACAAACACCGCAGATCAGTGGTCTGGTACGAAATGGCGCATGAATTGCGCGCCGCGGGCGGGCTGGTCGGGGGCGATCGAGGGGGACCGTAACATGCGCGACGGATGTCGCGGCGTCACCGGACGTCGCGGTGTGCAGCCGTGACCGCGATGGCGACGCGGGCGACGCGTGAGCCGACGCCACGGATCGCTCCGGCGCGTCGGCGTGTCCATGTCCCCACACTGCTGGCCGGCCTGCTGCTCGTGGTCGGGTGTGCGCTGGGCTTCGCGGTGCTCACACAGACGTTGTCGGAGCAACGTCCGGTCGTCGCGCTGTCGCGACCCGTCGCGCGCGGCACGGTGCTGACCGAAGCGGATCTGGCCGTCGCCCAGGTGACCGCTGACAGCACGATCGCGACGCTGCCGGCTGACGACCGCGCGCGTCTGCTCGGCCGTACCCTGCTGACGTCCCTGCCAGCGGGCGCCGTCGTGACCCCCGACCTGGTCACCGCCGCATCGGTGGACATCGGTCCGTCCGCACGGACGGTCGGGCTGCTGCTCGACCCCGGCGGGTACCCGACGTCCACGCTCGCGCCGGGCGATCAGGTCACCATCGTCGACACGGGCGGAGCGGGCAGGGTGCTGGCAGAGGACGCCGTCGTCGCGCGCGTCGAGTCCGTCGTCGACGGGTCCGCGACGCGCCTGGTCTCGATCGTGGTCGGTGCGCAGTCTGCGACCGCCGTCACGACGGCCGCTGCCCAGGACCGGGCGCGGCTCCTGCTGCACGGAGCCGGAAGTTGACCGCCATCGCGGTGGGCGCCGTGCCGGGCGCGCCCGGTGCGACGACGACGGTGCTCGCACTGGCGGCCGTGTGGTCCGCCGATCGCCCACTTCTGGTGGTGGAGGCCGATCCCGACGGCGGTGTGCTGGCCGCCCGCCGCGGCCTGCATCCCCAACCCGGCCTGGTCGATGCCGTTGCATCGCTCCTGCGCGGCCGGTGTGACATCGACCAGCACACGCAGCCGCTGGGTGACACCGTCCGGATCCTCGTCGCGCCGACCGGAGCCGAGCAGGCGTGCGCCACTCTGGCAGCGGTCGACCAGGAACGGTGGATGGTCCTCGCCCGTGGCGGAGCCGCGCCCGACGACCGCGATGTCATCGTCGACTGCGGGCGACTGCGGGCCAACAGCGCCGCGATCGACGCTGCGCGGTGCGCCGATGTGACGCTCCTCGCCGCGCGCCCACGCCTGGATCAGGTCGCGCTGCTGCAGGCTCGCGTGCCGGCACTACGGCACGCGCGTGTCGATCCGCAGGTCGTGCTCATCGACGACGGACCCTACGCCGCGGAGGATGTCGCCGCCGCCGCCGGTGCGCGGATCGCAGGTGTGCTCCCAGGGGACCGCCGGACAGCCGCCGCGCTCAACGGGGAGGCCGCGCGCCAGCGCCTCGGGCGGTCACGACTGCTGCGCAGCGCCCGACGCATGGTCGCGGACGTCCTCGGAGCCGGCCCGCCGTCGGACCCGACGATCGGCAGTGATCGGCAGGTGTCGGTGCCGTGACGGACGCTGTGCTCGTGCAGCGGCTCACCCGCGAGGTGGCCGACATGTTGTCGGAACGGTCCGCGTCGGGCGAGGCGCGGATGGACCGCGACGACGAACGGTCGTACGCGCACGCGTTGATCAACGCGGCACTGGAACGTGAGACGCAGGCACGGTTGCGCCGTGGGCTGTCGCCGCCGTCCGACGCCGAGGACGTCGAGGTGACCGCCGCAGTCCACGACAGGCTCTTCGGGCTCGGCAGGTTGCAGCCCCTGCTCGACGACGACGACGTCAGCGACATCGCGGTCAACGGATGCGACAACGTGTTCGTGACCTACCGCGACGGACGCCGCGTGCGCGACGACCCCGTCGCCGACGACGACGCCGAACTGATCGAGCTGATCCGCCTCGCGGCCGCACGGATGGGCCGCACCGAGCGCCGCTTCGACGCGGCCGAGCCCGAGCTGAACCTGCAACTGCCGGACGGCTCGCGCCTGCACGCGATCCGCGACGTCTCCGGCCGGCCCTGTGTGAGCATCCGTCGGCACAAGTTCGCGCTGTCGTTCCTGGACGAGCTGATCGACCGCGGCATGCTCAGCCGCGAACTCGCCGCCGTGCTGCGCAGCGCCGTGCGGGCGCGCAAGAACCTCGTCATCAGCGGCTCGACCGGGGCCGGCAAGACGACCCTGCTGCGCGCGCTGGTCAACGAGATCGACCCGGCCGAGCGGCTGGTCACCGTCGAGGACAACCTCGAGCTGAGCATCGACCGGTTCGACGATCTGCACCCGGACGTCGTCGCGTTGGAGGCGCGCCAGGCCAACATCGAGGGCCGGGGCGGGATCGAGCTCGAACAGCTCGTCCGCATGGGGCTGCGCATGAACCCCGACCGGGTGATGGTCGGCGAGGTGCGAGGGCCGGAGCTGGTCCCGATGCTGCTGGCAATGACCCAGGGCCGGGACGGATCGATGTGCACGATCCACGCTGCGAGCGCACGTCACGTGTTCGACCGCGCCCTGATGTACGGCCTCCTGCCGCCATACGGCCTCCCGGTCGAAGCGAGCGCGCACCTGTTCGCCAGCGCCGTCGACTTCGTGGTGTTCGTCGGCGACAGCGGCGCGCGGACCGACGGCCGTCGGACACGGACCGTTCAGACGGTGCTCGAGGTGGTCGGCGCGGAGGGGCAGACCATCACGGCCAACGAGCTGTACACCACCGATGCGGACGGGCTCGCACAGCGCGGGGACAGACCGCCGATGCGCAGCGCGACGCGCGCCGACCTCCTTCGTGCGGGTCTCTCGTCGGATGTCCTGCTCGGAGCGCCCCGATGAGCATGCTCGCTGCGCTGCTGGGTTCGGGTGTCGGGCTCGGACTGCTGGTGATCGCCTCCGGCGTGCGTGGGGCGCCGCCGGCGCGCGGCATCGTCCGCCTGCGCCCGAGGATCCCCGTCAACCGCCTGCTCGGCGTCGCTGCTGTCGCCGCGGCGACGTTCGCGGTCACCGGCTGGCCGGTGCTCGCGGCACTGGCTGGGACCGCCACCGTCACCGTGCCGCGGGTGCTGTCCGCCGGACGTCGCCGCACAGCCGCGGCCCGCAGCGACGCGGTGGCCCAGTGGATCGAGATGTTGCGCGACACGATGTCCGGCGCAGCCGGCCTCGAGGAGGCCATCGTCGTCAGCGCGCGCCGGCCTCCACCCGCGATCGCGCCTGCCGTCACGAGGCTGGCGGGACGACTGGAACACCAACGGATGGCCGACGCGATGCGTGGCTTCGCCGACGACGTCGACGATCCGGCTGCCGACCTGCTCGCTGCGGCACTGATCACCGCGGGAGAGCACGAGACACGGGACCTCGGCCGGTTGCTGGCCGCCCTCGTCGACGCCACCAGGGCGCAGGTCGCCATGCGCGCGAGCGTCGACGCGGGACGCGCCCACGTCCGCTCGGCGACCCGTCTGGTCCTGATCATCACGGCCGTGTTCTGCGTCGCCCTGCTGACGTTCAGTGCCGACTACCTCGCACCGTACGGCACGGTCGAGGGCCAGCTGTGGCTCGCGGTCGTCGGTGGCGTCGTCGCGTCGTCACTCACGCTCCTCGGGCGCCTGGACCGCATCGACCTGCCCTCGGCGCGACTGCTGGCCCAGACGCCCCGCGCCGACCGAGGACGACGGGCATGAGCGCGGTGCTGCTGCTCGGCGCGGGCATGGGCCTGGGTGTCACGCTGCTCGTCCGCGGGCTGCGGCCACGACCACCAGCACTGCGCGGCGCCCTCGCGGCGCTCGACCGTCCCGGGCATGCGCGCTCCGACGGCCGGCCGTCCCGTCGCCAGGACCTGATCGCGGCGCTGTCGTCGTGGGCGGCGGACCGGGCGCCGGCAGCGGACCTCGAGCTCGTT
>DASUUK010000093.1 GCA_036374135.1 Euzebyales bacterium | reverse complement strand
GGGCGGGTCGGGCGCGTCGCAGACCCGGCCGCACCCTGGTGTGTCGGCAGCTTGGGATGCTGCAGCCCGTCTCGCTACCATCCAGCCGATGCCGTACCGAGGGACGCAGCAAGGCCGATGGATCTGGCGGAACTGTGTGCTCAGGATGCCCGTTTGCGCAGGGTCCCTCAGCGTACGTCGCGTTGCGGTTGGACCGTCAGGTTTGCTCGGTCATCCGCCCTGAACGCGTTTCCCACCGTCCTGACGTTTCAACGCCCGTGTGAGAACCAATCCGCGCGGCCCACCGATTGAGCGGAAAACCGCTACACTGGGGTGTTCTCCGCCGTTGGGGGACGCACTGTAAATCCTGAGGGCCGATTCGACACAGGTCCCGTTAGTTGCCGGCCCAGTTCTACGAAGCCACGGATCCGACGACACTCGGAGCAGCCATCTTGCGCACACGCACCTCTATGACCAAACTCTCGTCCGACGAGTGCCTTGATCTGCTCACGACCCACCGACCGCGCGTCGGACGGCTGACGTTCGTCGACGCTGGCGAGTCGGTCGTATTCCCGATGAATTACATCGCTGACGGCAACCTCATCTACTTCCACACGGCGCCCGGTAGTACGTGGCTCGCGGCACTGAACATGCAGCTGGTGACCTTCGAGACCGACCACGTCGAGGATCACCCCGAGTCGGGGGCACCAGCGGCGCGGGAGCAGAGTTGGAGCGTGTTGGCGTCCGGTCGCCTGCGCACGCTCACCGACGAGGACGAGCTTGCGCAGGTGCGCCGGTCGCCACTCGGGCCGTGGGCAGACGACGAGCACCCCCACTACCTGCGCATGGACGTCGCCGACCTGGCAGGTCGCCGCTTCTTATGACGGACCTCTGGTCCGGGCCACCTGCCGGTGTCGTCAACAGTTGGTGACGCACACGCTGTGGTCCTGTCCCGCCGAGACCGACGCGCGACTCGCGCCCGCTGCCGATACGCGGTAGCGCTGACGCTGAGACCCCGGTGACCAACGTTGGCCACCGGCTGCAGCAAGAGCACACCGACCCGTCTCCTGCGTCATGAACGCGCGGCCGCCCATCGTGGGGTCGATCGCGACCGGACCCCGCACCAGCAGCTCGCGGCCCGGAAGCGGCACAAGCCGGAGCTGCTCGTAGTCGGTGACGTAGACTCGCGGTGTTCGCCCTCGTCGGCGTGAACCGCCGGGACCTGCGTGAGGCCAGCACCTCCGTCACACTGCTCGACCAACTCCGTGCCAACCCTACACGAGGACGATCGCCGACCGCTTCGGCGGCTCCGCGCGGGTGTCGAGCATCACTGCGAAGACGTTCTCCGACCACCAGCGCCTGATGGCCGTCGTGGCCGTGCACTTGGGTCTGCTGATCCCACCCAGGTACAACCTCCTGGCGGAGTCGCTACGCTCGCTCAGCCGACGCTTGATGCTCGGCCCGACCAGCCCGCGCCCATCCCACGCCCGCAGCCGCCGCGGCGAGAACCCCGACAGCTCGGCGGCGTGGCGCTCGCTGATCGCGACCTGTGTCGACGACGTCGACCACTGCGACCGCTCCCCTTCCCGATCCCGACGCCTCCATTCATCGCGCAGCCCCGTCGCGAAGGTCCGGAGGCCGTGTGCAACGATCACGCAGCCCTCGGCTGCGGCGGGCCTGGACCGCGTGACGCTGCAGCAGTGCAACGACCCTGTAAGGTCCCGTGATGTCAAGTCCCGTGATCGGGTCCAGAAGAATGGGTCCAGCGCGACCGATACGCCAGACACATGGGCATGCTGCAAGCCCTTGACCTGCGGTTATACGTGGAGCTAAGGGGAATCGAACCCCTGACCTCTTCCATGCCATGCACACGACGAACCGTCTGAGCCATCCGACGGCGTCCCGCGGCGTCCACCCGCGTCCGATCGTATCCGACCGCCACGCAGCGACGAAACGGCGCAGGTAAGACGTCAACCGTCCAATGCGTACGGATGCGTCCGGCGCCGTCGCTCACTGTCCCGCGGCGTCGCGGCGACCGCGAATGGCTACGTTGCTGGCTACGTCGACGCTATCGAGCCGACCGCGACCGACGAATCGAACCTGCTGCGCGAAAGCTGACGCCGTGTCACATCTCCGCGATTGGCGACTCACCCAGCAGGTTCGTCGCCGCCGGCGCCGACCAGCACCATCCCACAGCGGGGACCGGTCGCTTGGACCAGGCGGGCATCTGCCGTGACCAGTGTCGCAGCGAGCCACTCAGCGAGGCGACGGATAACGCGTCGTAGCCACGAACGTTGTCGCGCAGCTCCCATGCCCGCTGCAGCAGCGGACGGGTGCGACCATCGCTGCGCGGGCCACGACTGCAGGTCGGTGACCGCTTGGGCGGCTGCGCTGTCGTCGAGGCGGCCGCGGCGGTGTTGGGTTTGGATGACCGCGAGGACCTCGGCGTCCACGAGGTGCGGCGCGGCGAGGTCATCGTCGGCGGCCATCAGCACACGGACGGGTTCGGCGCGCGCGGTGTCGGCGACGACCTCGAACAGCGGGCCGGCGTCAACGACCAGCATCGGGCCACTCACCCCTGAGCTCGTCGAGTGCCGAGCACGTCGCGGCGGTCGATGTCGCTGGGGTGGCGCCGCGTGCGGTCGATCCATTCGTCGATGGTGGGACGGCTGGCCAGACGCCTCATCTCGCGGCGGCAGCTCCGGCACGGTGATACCGGCTGCGGAACGCAGATGGCGGCGTCACGTGTGAGCATGGTGGCATCACGCGTGAGCATGGCGGAACAGCCCGCTATGCCGGCGTCACGGGATCCACGGGTCCTGCATGGTTCGGACCAGGATCTGGGGACCGAGCTTGACGTTGTCGCGCAGCAGCAGCAGCGTCTCGACGACGTCCGTGACATCCGCGACCGTCAAGAACCGCTGCCGGGTCACATCGGGGTGTTCGTGCGACATCGGCGTGTCGACCATGCCGGGACACACGGCCCACGCCTTGATCCCCAGTGCCTGGTTCTCCTCCTGCAGCAGTTCGGTCAGCACCCGCAGCGCGTGCTTGCTGACGGCGTACGCGCCCATGCCCGGGTATGTGAACACACCGGCCTCGCTGGCGATGTTGACGATAAACCCGCGGCGACGTGCCCGCATGCCGGGCAGGACCCGGGCGCACAACACGGCTGGACCGCGCAGGTTGACGGCCAGGGTGTGGTCCCAGGCGCCGATGTCGAGCTGGTGCAGTGGTTGACCGTCGGCGACGCCAGCAGCGTTGACCAGGATGTCGACCGGTCCAAGTTCTGATTCCACCCGATCGACCAGCTCCTGCAGCTGGGTCTCGTCGGCAACGTCGGTCGGCACGCTGACGGCCGAGCCGCCCGCACCCGTGATCCGCGTCGCAACCCGCTCGAGCTCGGCCCGTCGACGCGCTGCCAGCGCCACCGCGGACCCGTGCCGCGCGAGCATCTCGGCCAGCCCGCGGCCGATGCCCGACGACGCACCCGTCACGATCGCGACCGAACCCACCAGCTCGGTCATCGCCCACCTCCTGATCCGGCTGCCACTGTGCCGCATGCCGCGTGAGCACTCGCACATCATGCGCCGCTGACAGCGGTTGCTGCCAGGCGGTCAGGCAGAGCACCGGTACAGGTTCGGCGCAGCGACAACGGTCGACCACCACGCTCGACCGCTCCAGCGCGTCGGCGACACCTCACGAATGAATCCGATCCGGCATGCACTCGCGGTACGCCCGCCGATCGACAACAGCTTGCGAGCCAGCCTCCCGAGAGAACCGGAGATGCGCACGGATGGGTGCCTGGTGCCACCGGCCATCGGCTGCGGATCGCACGAAGACCGGGGCGTGGAACACCGGATCGTCACCCACCAGCCATTCCACCGCCGATCCTACGTACCTCGCACGGAGCCGAACATGTTACGTCCCATGATGACCGCCGCGTAGGCAGCGACCTCGTCGACCTCGGCCCGGTTCTCCTGTCATGCAACACGGTGTGCTGTGACGCCGGGGAGACTCGGTCGTGGTCACGCGGGATCTGGTGCCGGGCGTGGTGCTTCTGGGGGGTGGGAGCGCAACGCGCGTTGCCGTCTGAGCCAAGCGCGCACGTCCAGCGCGTGGGGACACAACTCCCGCGCCGACTGGGTGTCCAGGTCGATGTCGTGAGTGCGCAGCCAGCGCCACATGGTCGTCTCGTCGGTTCCGACGAACCGCTCGAACAGCCACACGGGCATCGGGAACCGCAGGGGCGGTCGACCCATCACCTCACGCCACAGCCTCCGGCACCCCGAGATCGACACGACATCGGCAGCAAGCACCAGGTCGGCGCCGACGAAGCGATCGGCGTCGCTGAACACGTTCGCGACGATGACCGCCAGGTCATCGACCGCCAACCAGCCGACGGGACGTTCCGCTCCCATCACCTCGGGCATGACGTGCCACGTGGAGGCCGCCGGGAAGAACTTCGACGCCGTCATGAGCTCCATGAACGCCATGGGACGCAGGATCGTCACCGGCAGGCGCCGGTCGCGCATGTACGCGGCGATCCGTTCCTTGACGTCCCACGACCCGACACCGGTGTCGGGCCGGCCGATGCCCGCGGCCGCGTAGACAACGTGACGCACCCCCGTGCGCAGCGCCGCGTCGGTGACA
Organism: Euzebyales bacterium; assembly: GCA_036374135.1. Classification (NCBI taxonomy): domain Bacteria; kingdom Bacillati; phylum Actinomycetota; class Nitriliruptoria; order Euzebyales; species Euzebyales bacterium. The sequence goes on along the minus strand of DASUUK010000093.1, from coordinate 382 downwards.
TGTCTGCCCTGCGCGAGCTCCCCGTCATAGCCGCTGATGTGGTGGTTTTGGACACTGAACACGCCGGACACGCCATCCAACGCGCGGTCGAGCGAGCGGGGGTCATCCATGTCCGCGCGCACGACCTCAGCTCCGAGCGCAGCGACGGACCGAACCTTCCTGCGCTCGGGATTTCGCGTCAGCGCGCGGACGCGCCAGCCCTCCTGCAGCAGCCGGCGGGCCACCGCGCCGCCTTGCAGACCCGTCGCCCCCGCGACCGCAACGACCCGATCGGAGCGTTCCGCCATCATTCGCCTGCCCGTGTTCGGAGTGAGCTGGCTCATGATATTCCCGACGGACCCACCCCGGTACCGGAATGATCCTCGAGTCTCTTGCTCGCCGC
>DASUUK010000092.1 GCA_036374135.1 Euzebyales bacterium | reverse complement strand
GGTTGGGCTGTTCGCCCATTAAAGCGGTACGCGAGCTGGGTTTAGAACGTCGTGAGACAGTTCGGTCCCTATCCGCTGCGCGCGCAGGAGACTTGAGAAGGGCTGCCCCTAGTACGAGAGGACCGGGGTGGACGTACCTCTGGTGTGCCGGTTGTTCTGCCAAGAGCATGGCCGGTTGGCTACGTACGGAAATGATAAGCGCTGAAAGCATCTAAGCGCGAAGCACGCTTCGAGATGAGGTCTCCCACTGACACAGTCAGGTAAGGCCCCCTGTAGACCACAGGGTTGATAGGCCGGAGGTGTAAGGCCAGCAATGGCTTCAGCTGACCGGTACTAATAGGCCGAGGACTTGCCACTTTTTGATGCTCGCGCTCGCTATGACGTTCCGGGGACCGTGGCCCGGACGTGTCGGATCCGGTCCACCGGACTCCGGCAACCAGGTTCATAGAGATTTGGTCCGCGGTCACAGCGGAGGGGGTACACCCGGATCCATTCCGAACCCGGAAGTTAAGCCCTCCAGCGCCGATGGTACTGCACGGGAGACTGTGTGGGAGAGTAGGTCGCTGCGGACCATTGTTTCGACACGAAGCCGCCCGAGAGGGCGGCTTCGTGCGCATGCGGGCGTGGTTGACCAGGTCGACCACGCCCGAGAGACTGCGTGATGAGGTCCCGCCATGCCAACGCCCGGCAATCCCGACCGGTCCCGACCACGACTGCCGTCGCCCGTCTACCGCGACCTGAAGGCGGCGAGCGGCGCGCAACTGGATGCCGTCGTGACCGCCTACGCGGACGCCGGTGTGGCGTTGGAGTCGGGCGATGTCGCTCACGCCGTGACGTTGCTGACCGACGCCAAGCAGCGTGCGGCACGTAGCGCGGTCGTCCGCGAGGCGCTGGGGATCGCTCTGTACCTGGACGGCCGCTTCAAGGATGCCGGCCGGGAGCTCGCGGCGTACCGCCGCATGTCGGGGCGGCAGGACCAGAACCACCTGCTCGCCGACTGCGCCCGGGCGAACGGGCAGGTCAACAGGGCCGAGGAGCTCGTGGACGAGATGATCGCCGCCAAGGTGGCGCCCGACCGCGTCGCCGAGGGTCTGCTGGTGGTCGCCGGTGCGCGCGCCGACGGCGGTGATGTCGACGCGGCGCTCGCGGCGCTGCACCGCGTCGATCTCGCACCGCGCACGGTCGAACCGCATCACCTACGGCTGTGGTACTTCGCCGCGGACCTCGAGCGGCGTCGCGGCGACGACGAAGCCGCGGGCGGCTACCTGCAGGCGATCGCGACGGTGGATCCCGCGTTCCTCGACGTCGCGGAGCAGCTGGCCGAGCTGGACGGCGACGCCGGGGATCAGTCGGCGCCGGTGTCGTCGGCTGCCAGCCGCTTGCGCCAGTAGCGCAGCAGACCCATCCCGTTGGTCCGGAATCCGCCGAGCACCTCGAGGCGCCGCGTGGTCTCCTCGTCGGCGGGTTCGTCCGCCGTCGCGACCGCGAACCGCCGCGCGAGGGTGTCGGCGACGTGGTCGAGCTCGTCGTGCTCGATCACGGCCTCCCGTGCGACCTCTGCCCAGGCGGCGAGCTGCTCGCTCGCCTCGGCCAACGTGTCATGGGGAGGATCGACGGCGCCGTAGTGGGCGAGGTAGATCCGCTGCGGATCGATCCGGCGGTACCGGTCGATCGTCGACTGCGCGAGCTCGAGATCGAAGTCGGGTGGCGGTGTGGCCGGACGCAGAGGCCCCGTGTGCGGCGTCTTCACGCCGACCGAGTCGCCGACGAACAGCGCGCCGCTGTTGTGGTCGAGCACGCTGATGTGGTGCTTGGCGTGGCCCGGCGTCGCGAGCAGCTCCAGCGTGTGCCCGCCACCGAGGTCCAGACCGGTGCGATCCTCGACCCCGAGGATCCGGTCGCCGTCGATCGGTGTGCAGTCACCGTAGACCGTGTCCATGAGGTCGCCGTACACGCGCCGCGAGCTGGCGTTGAGCCGCGTCGGATCCTCCAGGTGCCGTGCGCCGATGTCGCTGACGACCACCGTCGCCGAGCCGAACGTGCGCGCGATGTCTCCCGCTCCGCCGGCGTGATCGAGGTGGATGTGGCTGACGATGAGGTACGCGAGGTCATCCGGGTCGAGCCCGAGCCGCGCCAGCGCGTCGACGACCGAGTCGATCGTCAGCGAGGGGCCGCACTCGACCAACGCCGGCCGCGGAGCCCGGATGAGGAACCCGGCGGTGACGTGCGACACCCCGGCGGTCCGCGTGTCGAGCTGGATGATCCCGCCGGGCAGCTCGAGCAGGTCATCGGCTGTGGCGGTGTCACCGCCCGAGCCGTCGTGCGCACCGTCGGTCTCCGCTCCGCTCATGTCCCGTGCCTTCCGCTGTCGCCGCCCGTGGCCGTGGCCATCGCGTCCTCGTCACCGTCATCGAGCCCGCGCGTCGTGCCGTCCGCCGGCCCCTCATGGCCCTGCACGCGTCCCGAGTGCCACTCGAGGTCGGACGGCAGCGGCACGTCCCGCAGCTCGTCGATCAGCTCGTGACGGCGTACGTAGGTCGACAGCAACGCCTGGATGACCGCCGTGGTGGGCAGTGCCAGCAACGCGCCGACCGCACCGAGCAGTGATCCTCCGACGATCACGGACAGGAACGCGATGGCGGGGTGCACATCCATCGTCGTGCTCTGGATCCGTGGAGCGAGGACGTAGTTCTCGAGCTGCTGGTAGGCGACGGCGAACAGGCCGACGAACAATGCGTCGACCGGATCATTGACGAACGCGACGAGCAGCGCGGCGAAAGCGCCCAGGTAGGTGCCGATCACCGGCACGAAGGCGCTCGTGACGCCGATGAACACGGCCAGGGGGACGGGGCTGGGCAGCTCGATCACGAAGAAGAACGCCGCATGCACGACCGTGGCGGCCACCGCCAGCAGTATCCGCGAGTAGATGTAGCCACCGGTCTTGGCGACCGCGATCTCCCAGATCGCCAGCATCTCGCGTTGCCGCTCGGGCGGCAGCGGTCGCGCCAGCGCACGGCGGAACCTGGGTCCGTCCGACACGAGGTAGAAGGTCAGCAGACCGATCGTCGCGAGCTGGAACAGCAGACCGACCGCGGTGCGGCCGAGGTTGATGACCTCGCCGCCCGCGCCGAGCAGCACGTCGCGCAGCTCGTCGGTGAGCCCGTCCGAGAAGGCCGTGAGCTCACGCCGAAGACCGGGGCTGGCACCGAGGTCGATCCCGAACGGCAGATGCGACACGACACCGCCGTCGAACTGGTCGATGATGTCGGGCACGTTGCCGGCGAGCTCCGCCAGCTGGCTGATGAACAGCGGCAGCATGAGCGCGATCACACCGACCAGTGTCAGCAGCGCGAAGACGAACACGACGGCGGTCGCGACCACCCGGCGCATGCCGCGCCTCGACAGCCACTGCACTGCGGGTTCCATGGCGAACGACAGGAACAACGACACCGCGACCATGACGAGCACCGTGCGCAGCGCCCGGATGATCGTCAGCGTCGCGAACGCGACGACCAGCACCAGCACGAGGCTCGCCAGGCGCCGCGGCGTCAGCCAGACGCTGTCGGGGTGACGGGGTCGATCGGTCTTCACGGTGCGTCAGGCTCCGGGTGCGACGGTCAGGGGCGGGGACCGCTCGGCGGGCAGGGCGTCGACGCGATCGAGCAGGGGGAGCAGTTGCTCGACGATCCAGTCGGGCTGCTCGATCGGTAGCGTGTGGGTGCCTCCGTGGCACACCGCGAGCTCGCCGTCGGGCGCGTCCAGTGCCAGCTTGGCCATGCGTGGCAGCGAGGTCAAGCGGTCGGCGTCGCCGGCGAGGACGAGCAGGGGCACGTCCAGGTCGCCCGCCAGGTCGCCCGCGTCGTGTGCCTGCATGGCCTGCATCATGCCCAACAGCACGTCGATGTCGCGCGTGGACACGTGCTCGTAGTACTCGCGCATGACCTCGGGGGGTGCGGCGAGGCTCGTGCCCCCGATCGCGCGGGCCAGCAGGTGTGCCAGCGGGCTGTGCCACCATCGGCGCCAGACGCGGTCGACCACATCCGGTTCGAGGCCGTGGGCGCGCTGCACCATGGTCAACGGGCTGACCGGCGACGTCGTGGCGCCGTCCGGCAGGGGGTGGCCGGCCGCGCCCGCGACGGCCACGACGGCGGCGACCGCGTCGGGGCGGCGGCGCGCGGCCTCGAGCGCGACCTGGACGCCGAACGAATGGCCCCCAACGACGGCGCGGGTGATGCGTGCGGCGTCCAGCACCGCCCCCAGGTCGGCCAGCACGTCGTCGATGGTGGTCGCGCCGCGGGCGGCCGGCACGCCACTGCGACCGTGTCCGCGGTAGTCCCACTGCACGACCTGCCGCGCGGCCACGAGCTGTGTCACCAGGGGCGCCCAGTACCCGGTCGAGCAGGCGATGCCGTTGCACAGCACGACCGGCGTGCGCCGCGTGGCACCGCGCACCGGCGGGCCTTCGGCACGCCACGCGATGACGGTGCCGTCGGGCGACGACGTCCGCTGCCAGCCTCCGGACCCCGCCGCCTGGCGTCCGTGGTCCGGGGCGTCGGTCGAGGTGTCCTCCATAGCCGACCCATCGTATGTGGTCGCGCGGTCCGGGCGCTTGGTCCGTGGCGGTCGCGCGCATACTGGTGGACGTCGTCGATCGGGGAGGTCAACGCGGATGTGTGATGGCTCGACCGGATCCGCAGGCACGGTCTACGACCTGTACCGCGAGGGATGCCGGTTGCTGGATGACGGCGACGCGGCGGGGGCGATCGAACCGCTCGAGCGTGCGGTCGCCATGGAGCCGACCAGCACGTCGGTGCGGGAGGCCCTCGCGCGGGCCTGCTTCGCGACGTCGCGGATCCGGATGGCGCGGCACCAGTTCGAGCAGGTCGTCGCCCTCGACCCGAGCAACGCCTACGCGCACTACGGTCTCGGCCGCGCGTTCGAGCGGCAGGGCAGGCTGGCCCAGGCCGGCAAGCACTTCAAGTTGGCGAACGCGCTGGCGCCCCGCCCGTTGTACCGCCGGGCCGCCGAGCGGATCGCCCGCCGCCGGGCGGGCTGAGGCACCCACCCCCGGCGGTACGATCGAACCGCTGTCGACGACGGGATTGTGCGATGACCGCCAGTGAGAACGGACCGGCCGACGGCGTGCAACGCTACGCCGACCTCGCCGCCGACCTGACCCGCACGACGCTGGACGTGACCGAACGCGCCCTCGCACACTTCGTGCGGCAGGGCGAGGTCGCGGCGGAACACGCCGAGCGCATCGTCGAGGACGTGATCGCGCGGTCGGTGGAGAGCAGTGGTGCGCTCACGCGGCTGGTCCGCGCCGAGGTCGAGCGCGCGGTCGAACGCGCCGGCTTCGTCCGCGCCTCGGAGCTCGAGTCACTGCGGCGGGAGGTGCGGCGCCTGCGCGAATCGTCGGCCCCGGCGGTGACACCCGATCCAGGGGACGGCCGGCCGGTCGGGCGTGGCGACGACGCGGAGGTGACATCATGACCGTCGACCGTCTCGCGGAGTGCCGCGCCCGGCTGGACGGCATCGCCGACCAGTCCACCGAGGAGCAGGCTGCCACCCTGGAGTTCGTGCACGAGGCCCTGACCGCCGAGTTGGACGCACTTCTGCGCGGCGACCGTGCGGAGGACCGCGGGCGGAGCTGAGGCGTGGGCGCCGCGGCCGCTGTGGGGGCCGGCCGGTGAGCCGGCGCTCGCGCCTGGACGTCGAGCTCGTGCGCAGGGGGCTCGTGGCCAGCCGCGCCCTCGCGCAGGAGGCGATCGCCGCCGGCCTGGTGACGGTCGACGGCGCGCCCGGGCGCAAGCCGGCGAGCGCGGTCGCGCCGCAGCAGCAGATCGTCGTCACGGCACCGCCCCGCCGCTGGGTGTCCCGCGGCGGGGACAAGCTCGACGGCGCGCTCGCGGACCTCGGTCTGGACCGTGTCGACGGCCGCGTCTGCCTCGACGCGGGCGCATCGACCGGCGGCTTCACCGACGTCCTGCTGGCCCGCGGCGCCGCGACGGTCATCGCGGTCGACGTCGGCTACGGGCAGCTGGCGTGGCGCCTGCGCACCGACCCACGTGTGCACGAGGTCGAGCGCACCCATGTGCGCGATCTCGCCGAGGCCGACCTGGCCGGCCGCCGGCCGGACCTCGTGGTCGCCGACCTGTCGTTCATCTCCCTGACCGCCGTGCTGGGGCCACTGCGCGAGCTCGTGGGCCACGGCGCCGACTGGTGCGTGCTGGTCAAGCCGCAGTTCGAGGTCGGCCGGGCTCGTGTGGGCCGAGGCGGCGTCGTGCGCGATCCCGAGGCGTGGCGCGCGGCGGTCGACGGTGTCCGCGACGCCGCGGTGGCCGTCGGCCTGGATGTCGTCGCCGCGACCGTGTCGCCGCTGCCGGGTCCCGCCGGCAACGTCGAGTTCTTCCTCCGGCTGCACGACACGCCCGCCGGCGACGCGGACGGGGCGTCCGCCAGCAGGCCGGACGACCGTGACGAGGGGGTCGGATGGCCACGGATGCGGTCGGCGCTGATCGCGGACGCGGTGGCGCTGCGGGACGGGACGAACCGTTAGCATCGCGTGGTGACCTCTCACGACTCGGATGCACCCGTCGTGGGCGACATCGACCGTCTCCGGCGACGCGCACGTCGGCCCGCGCGCCGGTTCGGCGTGATCGTCCACCCCGCGCGGGACACGGCGCGCGCTGCGGCGATGGCGGCGGCACGACATCTGGACGCGTCCGGGTTCCGGGTCGTCGGGTGCAAGACCGACGACTGGCCCTCGTCTGACGTGATGGAGGTCGTCGCGCCCGAACGGTTCTCGCTCGACCTCGACGTCGTGCTGGTGTTCGGCGGCGACGGGACGTTCCTGCGCGCGGCGTATCTCTCGCGCGACGGCGGCGTACCGCTGCTGGGCGTCAACCTCGGGCGGCTCGGTTTCCTGTCCGAGTGCGAGGTGCCGCAGGTGCCGTGGGCGCTCGAGCGACTGGCCGCGGGCGACTACGACATCGAGGACCGCATGACGCTGGCGGTCACCGTCCTCGATCCCAACGGCGATGTGGTGGTGGAGAGCTGGGCGCTCAACGACGCATCGGTCGAACGGCGCGAGCCCCAGCGGTTGATCGTGCTCGACGTCGCGGTCGGTTCGACCCACCTGACCAGCATCCCCGCCGACGCGTTGATCTGCGCGAGTCCGACGGGATCGACGGCGTACGCGTTCAGCGCGGGCGGGCCGATCCTCTCGCCGCTGGTCGAGGCCCTCGTCCTGACACCGGTCGCACCGCACACGCTGTTCGACCGGACGATCGTGGTCGATCCCACCGAGGTCATCACCATCAGCCCTGGGGCCGAGGGCCGCAACCCGTGTGTCGTCAGCCTCGACGGACGGGAGTCGCGCGCCGTGCCGCCGGGCGGGCAGGTACGGGTCACCCGCGGCGCGGCTCCGGTGCGGATGGCGCGGCTGATGCCGTTCGACTTCTACGACCGCATCCGCGAGAAGTTCGGTCTGCTCTGAACGGTGGGTCGCAAGTGACTGGTCCCCACCGGCGCGGTACCGCTGCATCGCGATCGAACATGTGATCGGTAGGATGCCATCCGTCGGTGGTCGTCGACGACCGTCCGACACCGTGCACCACGGCCTCGGGGCGCCCCGGCGCCCGGATCGGGACGGGACGACATGTTGGACGAACTGCACCTGCGCGACCTCGGTGTCATCGAGGACGTCACGCTGTGCCTCGCGCCCGGGCTCACGGTGCTGACCGGCGAGACCGGCGCGGGCAAGACGATCATCGTCTCGGCGTTGGAGCTGCTGGGTGGCGCGCGCGCCAGCGCATCGCTGGTCCGTACCGGCGCACGCGTCGCGATCACCGAGGCCCGGCTGCGCCCGGCACCGCCGGCCGCCATCGAGTGGCTCGATACCCACGATGACGACGAGCTCGTGCTGACCAGGGAGCTCGCCGCCGCGGACGGCGGGGGGCGCAGCCGCGCGCGGATCGGTGGACGGCTCGCTCCGGTCTCCGCACTGCGCGACGTGACCGACGGGTTGATCGAGATGCACGGTCAGTCCGACTCCACACGGCTCACGACGCCGTCGGCCCAGCGCGAGCTGCTCGACCGGTTCGGCGGCGACGCGGTCGCCGCGGCGGTCCGCAGCTACCGCGCCGCGTACGTCGCCTGTGTCGAGGCGCGACGCGACCTCGAGGCGTTGCGGGCTGACCGCAGGGAGCGGGTGCGCGAGCAGGACCGCCTGCGCCACGAGCTCGATGAGATCGATGCCGTCGAGCCGACGCCGGGCGAGGAGGATCAGCTCGACGCACAGCTGAGGCGTCTGGAGCACGCCGAGGGCCTGATGCTGGCCGCCCGCCAGTCGGCGGAGCTGCTGACCGGAGAGGGTGGTGCGCGCGACGCGCTGGGTGCGGCCGTCGCACAGCTGCGGGCGCTCAGCGGGGTCGACACCGCACTGGACGCACTGCACGAGCGGGTGGAGCAGGTCGCTGCCGAGGCGCAGGACCTCGGTCTGGAGCTGGGCGGCTACGCGACCGATGTGGCGGTCGATCCCCAGCGGCTGGACACGCTGCGCGTCCGTCGGTCGGCGATCGCGCAGCTCGTCCGCAAGTACGGGGCCGATGCCGGCGAGGTCGTCGCCTACGCCGAACGCGCGCGGGCACGGATCGCCGAGCTGTCCACCGACGACGCGCGCGAGGAACGGCTGGCCGCCGAGCTCGCCCGGCTCGAGGACGACGTGGCGCAGGCCGCGACCGCGCTGCGCGACGCGCGCACGGTGGCGGCCAAGCGGCTGGAGCAGGCGGTGGGCGGACATCTCGACGAGTTGGCGATGCCGGACGCGCGCCTGGACATCCACCTGACGGCGATCGCGCCGGGCCCCGACGGCGCCGACCGCGTCGAGTATCGGCTCGCCGCCAACGCGGGCGAGCCGGCGCTCGAGCTCGGGCGCTTCGCGTCGGGCGGCGAGCGCAGCCGGATCGCGCTCGCGCTCCGGCTGGCGCTCGCCGATGCCGACGACACGCCGATCCTGGTGTTCGACGAGGTCGACGCCGGCATCGGCGGTGACGTCGCCCGCGCCGTCGGTGCCAAGCTGGCAGCGCTGGCACAGGGTCGGCAGGTGCTGTGTGTCACGCACTCCGCGCAGCTCGCCGCGCACGCCGACGCCCACTTCCAGGTGACCAAGGACACGGTCGACGGGCGCGCGCGGTCGCAGGTGCACCCTCTGGACCGCGACGCCCGCGTCGACGAGCTCAGCCGCATGCTATCGGGGTCGGCGGTCGGCGACGTCGCGGCCAGGCACGCCGACGAGCTGCTGGCCACGGTCGCCCGCAGGTGAGCCCGTGGGCCCGGACGGCGCGGGTGCTTGGTCGCGACGCCGGGTCGCTGCTAGCGTATGAAGAGGCTGCACCACCTGCACCCGTCGTGCGCCCGGTGGCCGCTCCTCGACGTGTGACATCCATACCGTCTCGGCTTCGGAGCGTGTCATGGCCAAGCACATCCTGATCACCGGTGGCGTCAGCTCCTCCCTCGGCAAGGGGATCACCGCCGCGTCGCTCGGGCGACTGCTGAAGGCACGGGGCCTGCGGGTCACGCTCCAGAAGCTGGATCCGTACGTCAACGTCGACCCCGGCACCATGAACCCGTTCGAGCACGGCGAGGTGTTCGTCACCGAGGACGGCGGCGAGACCGATCTCGACCTGGGGCACTACGAGCGGTTCGTCGACGAGAACCTCCGGCGGGACTCCAGCGTGTCGACCGGTCAGATCTACTCGGCCGTGATCGCCAAGGAACGTCGCGGCGACTACCTCGGCCGCACCGTCCAGGTCATCCCCCACATCACCGACGAGATCAAGGCGCGGATCCTGGCGCTCGCCGACGACACCGACGTGGTCATCACCGAGGTCGGTGGCACCGTCGGCGACATCGAGGGGCTACCGTTCCTCGAGGCGATCCGCCAGCTGCGCTACGACGTGGGTCGCGAGAACATCTGCTACGTCCACGTGGCGCTGGTGCCGTTCATCGGCCCGACCGGCGAGCTCAAGACCAAGCCCGCACAGCACTCGGTGCGTGAGCTGCGCAGCATCGGCATCCAGCCCGATGCGGTGGTCTGCCGCAGCGACCGTCCCCTGCCACCAGAGCTCAAGCGCAAGATCGCCATGCTGAGCGACGTCGATCTCGACGGTGTCGTCAGCGCGCACGACGCCGCGACGATCTACGCGGTGCCCCTGCTGCTGCGGGAGGAGGGGCTCGACGACTTCATCGTCCGCCGCGTCGGCCTGGACCCCGCCGTCGAGCCGCAGCTCGACGAGTGGGCGGCGATGGTCGATCGGGCGATGCACCCGGACGACACCGTGCGCATCGCGCTCGTCGGCAAGTACACGTCGCTGCCCGATGCGTACCTGTCGGTCGTCGAGGCGCTCGGCCATGCCGGCGTGCGCCATGGCGTCGACGTCGACATCCAGTGGGTCGCCTCGGACGACCTCGTCGACCACGCGACCGCGGAACGTACGCTGGCCAGCGCGCACGGGGTGCTGGTGCCCGGCGGCTTCGGCGTGCGCGGCATCGAGGGCAAGATCGCAGCCGTGCGCGTTGCCCGTCAGCGGCACATCCCGTTCCTGGGCATCTGCCTCGGGCTGCAGGTCGCCGTCGTCGAGTTCGCGCGCAACGTGCTCGGCCTCGCGGAGGCGAACTCCAGCGAGTTCGACCCGGGCACGCCCGAGCCGGTCGTGCACCTGATGGCCGATCAGCACGCGGTCACCCACAAGGGCGGCACGATGCGGCTCGGCACCTACCCGTGCAAGGTCACGCCCGGCACGCACGCCGCGGAGGTGTACGACGAGCCCGTCGTGTACGAACGCCACCGCCACCGCCTCGAGGTCAACAACCGCTACCGCGCGCCCCTGCAGGCCGCCGGGATGCGCTTCTCGGGCCTCAGCCCCGACGAGCGCCTGGTCGAGATGATCGAGCTCGTCGACCATCCATGGTTCGTCGGCAGCCAGTTCCACCCGGAGTTCCAGTCGCGCCCCAACCGTCCGCAGCCGCTGTTCGACGGGTTCGTCGGCGCGGCGCGCGAGCGGATGCTGGCCCAGGCCGGCCGGCTGCCGGAGCCGCACCTGCAGGAGGTCCCGGCGTGACCGACGGTGATCCCGCGGGCTGGCGGTCGCGCACGGCCGCGTCCGCGCCGCCGGCCGGCGACGACGCCGACCGCTTCCCCGTCGTCGACTCGCACGTCCACTACGAGGGCGTCATGTCGACGGTTCGGGTCGACGAGGTGCGGATGCCGGGTGGCGACGTGGCGACGCGGGAGGTGGCGCACCGGCCCGACGCGGTCGCCGTGGTACCACTGACCGCCGCCGACGAGGTCGTGCTGGTGCGTCAGTACCGCCACGCGGTGCGCCGCTACGAGCTCGAGATCCCCGCGGGCCTGCTGGACGTGGAGGGCGAGTCGGAGGACGAGGCCGCCCAGCGCGAGCTGGCCGAGGAGATCGGCATGACCGCCGGCCGCCTCGAACTGCTGACGCGGTTCTGGAACTCGGCGGGCTGGACGAACGAGTCGACGACGGTGTTCGTCGGCCACGACCTGCAGCCCAGCACGCCCGACGACTTCGTCGCGGAGGCCGAGGAGGCCGACATGGCGGTGCTGCGCGTACCGCTGGCGGAGGCGATCGCCAGGGCGCGCAGCGGCGAGATCGCCGACGCCAAGACCGTGATCGGCCTGCTGCTCGTCGCTGGTTGCGGGCACCACGGGGCGTAGACTGCGGCCGGCGTGCCCGGAGCCGTGCCGCCACGATCGGCCTCGCGGCCGACGGTGCCCGGACCGGGTTCGTCCGGTCGCGGCGGTGAAAGGGCCACAGGCATGCGCATCGGAGTGCCGACCGAGATCAAGGACTCTGAAGATCGCGTCGCGCTGACTCCCGCCGGCGCGCGTGAACTGTCGGTGGACGGCCACGAGGTGCGCATCCAGTCCGGGGCGGGTCTCGGGTCGTCGCTCACCGACGACGACTACCGCAACGCCGGTGCGACCATCGTCGATGACGCCGACGCCGTGTGGGACACCGCCGAGCTCGTCCTCAAGGTCAAGGAGCCGGTCGCATCCGAGTACCGCCACCTGCGCGACGACCTGACGCTGTTCACGTACCTGCACCTGGCGGCGGATCGTCCCCTCACCGACGCGCTGATCGATGCCGGCACCACCGCCATCGCCTACGAGACCGTCACCGACGGGCTCGGGCGGCTGCCGCTGCTCGCCCCAATGAGCGAGGTCGCGGGGCGCATGGCGCCCCAGGTCGGCGCCCACGAGCTGGAGCGTCCCCAGGGCGGCATGGGCGTCCTGATGGGTGGCGTCCCCGGCGTGCTGCCGGCGCGCGTGCTCGTCATCGGCGCCGGCACGGCGGGGCGCAACGCCGCGTGGGTCGCCGCCGGCATGGAGGCCCACGTGCGCGTGCTGGATCTCGACGCCGACAAGCTGCGGTCGATCGACGCCATCCACAAGGGCCGGATCACGACGCTGGCCTCCAACCGCCTGACGGTGGAGGAACAGGTCGCCGAGTCGGACGTGGTCATCGGCGCGGTGCTCGTGCCCGGCGCACGCGCCCCGTCCGTCGTCACCGAGGAGATGGTCGCATCCATGCGCCGGGGCGCCGTGATCGTCGACATCTCGATAGACCAGGGGGGATGCGTCGACACCAGCCGGGTCACCACGCACACGGATCCGACGTTCGTGGTCCACGACGTGGTGCACTACTGCGTCGGCAACATGCCGGGTGCGGTGCCCAGGACGTCGACGTACGCCTTGACGAACGCGACGTTGCCCTACGCGGCCCGCCTGGCGGACGCCGGCATCGTCGCCAGCATCGGGGATCCACACATCGCCACCGGGGTCAACGTCGCGCGCGGCGTGGTGACCAACCACGGCGTCGCGGAGGCCCACGGTCTCACCGCGCATCCGGCGGTGGAGGTGCTCGGACCGGACGGACGATGAGCGACGGTCCACCAGGTCGTCCCGGCGACGCGCTTCCGGTCCACGGCGCGCGGTTCCTCGACTTCCTCATCGTCGAGCGGGGGCTGTCCGAGCACAGCCTGGCGGCCTACCGTCGTGACCTGCGCCTGTACCAGACGTACCTGGCATCGCATGGTGTCACCGACCCCACCACCGTCGATGCCGCGGTGGTGCGCGGACTGGTCCCGTGGCTGCGGAGCACATCGAACGCGCGGGGGACCGCCTACGCGCCGCGGTCGATCGCCCGCACGGTCGCGGCGGTACGCGGCTTCCACCGCTTCCTGGTCGCGGAGGGGCTGACCGACACCGACCCCGCACAGGACCTCAGCGCCCCACGCCTGCCGCGCAACCTGCCGCGTGCCCTCACGCAGCCGCAGGTGGAGCGGCTTCTCGGTGCTCCGTCCGGGGACGGGCCCGCTGTGGTCCGTGACCGCGCCATGCTCGAGCTGCTCTACTCGGCCGGGCTGCGCATCTCCGAACTGGTGGCCCTCGACGTCGACGACGTCGACCTGACGCTGCGCACGGTGCGGTGCCTGGGCAAGGGCCGCAAGGAGCGCATCGTGCCGTTCGGGCGACCGGCCGCGCGCGCGGTCGACGCGCTGCTGGTGCGGGCGCGTCCGGCCCTGGGCGCGTCCGGTCCGTGGCTGGTCTGCAACCAACGCGGTGGGCGGCTGACCCGGCAGGGTGCCTGGAAGATCGTCAAGCGCCACGCCGAACGGGCGGGCCTCGGCGAGGTGGTGTCGCCACATACACTGAGGCACTCGTTCGCCACGCACCTGCTCGACGGGGGTGCGGACGTGCGCGTCGTGCAGGAACTGCTCGGCCACGCGAGCGTCAACACGACACAGATCTACACCCAGGTGTCGACCACACGGTTGCGCACCGTGTACGAGCGCGCGCACCCCCGGGCGGCGGCGAGCCTGCCCGCGACACCCGAGCGCTGATGACGGCGCACCACGAGGAGTGGACACCGACCATGGACGCCCAGACACTCGAGACGTACCGTGCCCAGCTCGACGGGAGCCGCGACGAGCTGTTGACCGAGCTGCGTCAGCTCGGGGCGGACCCGGACAGCCGCAAGGTCCGCCAGCTCGGCGACATCGACGACAACTTCGCCGACTCCGCCAGCGCGACCGCCGAGCGCGCCGAGACACTGACCCTCATCGAGCAGGCCAACCAGCGGCTCGCCGACGTCGAGCGCGCGCTCGAGCGCATCGACGACGGCTTGTACGGGACGTGCGAGCGGTGCGGGAAGCCCATCGCGCCGTCGCGTCTGGAGGCGCGTCCCATGAGCGTGCGGTGTGTGGAGTGTGCGGCACTTCCGTAGCGAGATGATGAAGGTGCGCGATGACACCACCGACCGGTGCGCGCAACGATGCAGACGACCAGACGCACGAGGTGAGGACGTGACCGATCAGGAGGGCCTGCTGCCCAGCGAGCTCATCGGGCGCAAGCGTGATGGGCTCGAGCTGAGCGAACGGCAGCTGCGCACGCTCGTCGAGGGCATGCTGCGCGGCGATGTCAGCGAGGCACAGATCGCCGCGCTGTTGATGGCGGGCGTCATCCGGGGGTTCACGACAGCCGAGGCGAAGGCGTTGACGACGATCCTCTGGGAGAGTGGCGAGACGCTGGACCTGTCCTCGCTCGAGGGCCCCACGATCGACAAGCACTCGACGGGCGGCGTCGGTGACGGCACCACGCTGATCGTCGCGCCGCTGGTCGCCGCCGCCGGAGGGCAGATGGTCAAGCTCTCGGGCCGCGGCCTCGGCCACACGGGGGGCACCCTCGACAAGCTCGAGTCCATCCCGGGCTTCGACGTGTCGCTCGACCCGACGCGCATGTTGGAGATCGTCGAGCACGTCGGCTGCGTGGTGGCCGCCCAGACCGAGCGCCTGGTCCCGGCCGACCGGACGCTGTACGCGCTGCGCGACCTGACGGGCACCGTCGAGTCGACCGCGTTGATCGCCTCGTCAGTGATGAGCAAGAAGCTGGCGGCCGGCGCCTCGACCATCGTGCTCGACGTCAAGGCGGGGGACGGGGCCTTCATGGCCGACACGGACCGAGCCGAGGAACTGGCGGAGCTGTGCGTCGAGCTTGCGCAGGACGCCGGCCGGCGCTGTGCCGCGCTGGTCACCGACATGGATCAGCCGCTGGGTCGGCAGATCGGCAATGCGCTCGAGGTCGACGAGGCGATCCGGCTGCTGCGGTCGCCGCCCGAGGGCCGCCTGGCGGAGGTCGCGCTCGAGTTGGCGACGGTCGCGCTGTCGGAGGCCAGGCCGCAGGACGGTGGCGGCGACGCCGCGGACGTCGTCCGCCAGGACCTGATCCGCCGCTGGGAGCGCGGCGAGGCGTTCGAGCGGCTCGAGCGGATGATCGCGGCCCAGGGCGGCGACGCCGAGGTGTGCAACGATCCCGACGCGATCCTGCCGTCTGCGCCCATCCAGCGTGACGTCGTCGCGACGGCCGGTGGCACCGTTGCGGCGCTGTCCGCGCGACACGTGGGTGAGACGGTCGCACGGCTGGGCGCGGGTCGCGCCCGCAAGGGCGACGAAGTTGACCCCGCCGTGGGCGTGGTGCTCGGTGTCGAGATCGGCGACCGCGTCGAGGCCGGTCAGCCGTTGGCCACGGTGCACGCGCGCACAGCCGAAGCCGCGCAGCGGGCCGTCGACGGCATACAGGACGCCATCACGTTCGGCGACGGTGCGCCGCGTGACGTCATCCTGTCGCGGGTGCTGCTCGGGTGAGACGGCACCCCGGTGCACCCGGACAACGACGCCTCCTGCGTTCGTGGCCCGCGCTGCCCTACACTGACGCGCCATGGCGTACACCGTGACTGTCGGTGACTTCGAAGGCCCGTTCGACCTGCTGCTGAAGCTCATCGCGCAACGCCGGGTCGACGTCTACGACGTGGCGTTGGCCGACATCACCGACGACTACCTCGCGGTTGTGCGCACGATGGACACCCTCGACCTCGAGGCGACGACCGAGTTCCTCGTGATCGCGTCGACGCTGGTGGAGCTGAAGGCCGCGCGGCTGCTGCCAACCGACGAGGAACCGGAGCTCGACGAGCTGGCGATGGACGCCCGCGATCTGCTGTACGCGCGACTCCTGGACTTCCAGGTCTTCTCGGAGGCGGCGGCGTTCCTCGGCGGTCGGTTGGCCGATCAGCGGGGCTACATCCCACGCGAGGTCGCGCTCGAGGAGCGCTTCGTCGGATCCGTGCCGCCGGTCGACGTGGCGGCATCACCCGATGATCTCGCGCGGTTCTACGCCGATCTGCTCGCGCGGCAGGCCGAGCGCGAGCGGCCGGTCGACACGTCACATCTGCCGCCGATCCCAATGACGGTGGGCCAGGCGTCGCAGCAGTTGCTGGACCGCCTCGTCGTCGCTGGCGGACGCGGCACCTTCCGATCGCTGACCAGCGCGTACACCACCCGGGTGGAGGTCGCGGTCGCGTTCCTCGCGGTGCTGGAGCTGTACAAGGACGAGCACATCGACGTGTTCCAGTCGACGCACTTCGGTGACCTCGTGATCGAGTCGACCGAGGATGGCGCGGCGGACGCAGGCGGCGCCGATCCGGCCACCCGCCGGCCGTTGGCCACGCACGGCGCCCGATGACCGCCGCCGGTGACGCGGAGCTCGATCCGGAGCTCCGGTTGGGACTCGAGGCGATCCTGCTGGTCGTCGAGGAGCCGGTGCCCGCCAACACGCTCGCGCAGGTCCTCGAGGTGGGCGAGCAGCAGGTCGTCGATGCGCTCCGCGGGCTGCGGCGGGAGTACCTCGACCAGGGACACGGCTTCGTGCTCCGCGAGGTCGGTGGTGGCTGGCGGTTGTACACGGCCCCGCAGGCTGCCGACTACGTCGAACGCTGGGTCACCCGGGGTCGGTCCGGCGGGTTGTCGCGCGCGGCGCTCGAGACGCTGGCGGTCGTGGCCTACAAGCAGCCAGTGACGCGTGCCACGATCTCCCAGATCCGTGGTGTCGACGCCGACGGCGCGGTCCGCACGTTGCTCAGCCGCGACCTGATCGAGGCGGTCGGGCGCGAGGACACGCCCGGTCAGCCCGTGCTGTACGCGACGACCACGACGTTCCTCGAGCAGCTCGGCCTGGGCTCCGTGGCTGAACTGCCCGCGTTGAGCGTGTTCGCGCCACCGGGGCCGCCACCCGACGAGCCGACCATCGACGGCTACCGTCAGGCGCGCCGCGATCTGAGCCGCAACGGGTCACCGGTGGCGCCCGAGCAGTCGGCGCCATGACGGCCGGACGCCCCGTCGGCCGCGAGCGGGTGCAGAAGGTCCTGGCCGCCGCCGGCGTCGCCAGCAGGCGGCAGTGCGAGGCCCTGATCGCGGCGGGGAGGGTCCGGGTCAACGGCGAGGTGGTGCGGTTGGGCGACCGGGCCGACGCGGCCGCTGACGTGTTGACGGTCGACGGCGTGCGCGTGCTCACCAACCCGGAGCTGGTCCACTACCTGCTCAACAAGCCGCGCGGGGTCGTCACGACGATGCACGATCCGCAGCAGCGCCCGACCGTGGGTGACTACGTCGCGTCGTCGCCGCGCGTGTTCCCCGTCGGGCGTCTCGACGCCGACACCGAGGGCCTGCTGCTGCTGACCAACGACGGACCGCTGGCGCAGCGCCTCACGCATCCCAGCTACGAGATCCCCAAGACGTACGTCGCGCAGGTGCGCGGGACGGTGCGGCGGCAGACGCTGCGCATGCTGACCGACGGGGTCGAACTGTCCGACGGGGTGGCGGCCGCGACGTCGGTGCGTACGCTGGCCTCGGCCAGGGACGAGACATTGCTGGAGATCGTGGTCACCGAGGGCCGCAACCGGCTGGTGCGGCGCATGCTGGGTGCGGCCGGGCTCACACTGGAGCGTCTCGCCCGCGTCAAGCTGGGTCCGCTGTCGCTCGGCGACATGGGCCAGGGCAGGGTGCGTCCGTTGACCGGCCGGGAGGTCGCGGACCTGTACGCCGCCGTCCGCCTCGGCGATGCGGACGCCGACGACGCGCCGGACGACCACGAGGACCACGGGCAGTGAGCACCGACATGATGCCGTCGACGGACCTGACCACACCACCGCGCGCCCAGCCGCGGGTCGCGGCCCTGCGCGGTGCGACGACCCTGGAGGCCGACACGCGCGAACAGGTGCTGTCACGCACGACCGAGCTGCTCGCCGCGATGCTGGAGCGCAACGACCTCGGCTCGGCGGACCTGGTCAGCCTGATCTTCACCGCGACCGATGACATTCACAGCGAGTTCCCGGCCGCGGCGGTGCGGGCAGCGGGCATCTCCGACGTGCCGATGCTGTGCGCGCGTGAACTGCCCATCGACGGGCCGAGCAACATCCCGCTGTGCATCCGGGTCATGGCGCACGTCTACACGGGCCGCAGCCGTGTGGAGCTGCGCCACGCATACCTGCATGGTGCCCGCCAGCTGCGCAGCGACCTGCCCGAGTGAGCCCCGCCTGACGCTCGCGGCGGTCCGCAACGGCATACAGTGCACACAGGACACGAGCAGCGCCGCGCCATGCCCCATGACCGTGTGACGTCGGACGGGCCACGGCAGTGGAGCGGCGGGTGGACGAAGCCCAGGCCCGGCGGCGCAGCAGCCCGCCGTAGACCATGAGTGCTCGACGAGGAGTTGGCAGTCACGTGCGTGTAGCGATCATCGGGACGGGCCTGATCGGCACGTCGCTCGGTCTCGCGCTGCAGCAGCTGCACGAGGTCGACGCGGTCGTCGGGTACGACCGTGACACCGACCGGTTGTCGACCGCGCTGCAGCGGGGCGGTGTGACCGACGCGGCGCTGTCGCCGGACGCGGCCGTCGCCGATGCCGACGTGATCGTGCTCGCCGTGCCGGTGTCGGCGGTCGCTGATGTGGCGGATGCCATCGGACCCGCGCTACGGGACGGTGCGATCGTGACCGACGTGGCCAGCGTGAAGATGCCGGTGGTCACGACGCTCCAGCAGCTGCTTCCCGGACGTGTGTGGCTGGTCGGCGGGCATCCCATGGCCGGATCGCACGAAGCCGGCCCGGAGCACGCGACCGCGGAGCTGTTCGTCGGGGCGACCTATCTGCTGACCCCGACGACGCACACCGATCCGGGGGCCTACCGCACGTTGCACCGATTGGTTGCCGGCGTCGGCGCCCGACCGATGGCCGTCGACCCGGTGCACCACGATCGGCTCGTCGCCGTGATCAGTCACCTGCCCCAGTTGGCGGCCACGACGCTGATGAACCTCGCGGCGGACCAGGCCCGACAGCAGCATGCCGGGCTGCTGCTGCTCGCTGCGGGTGGCTTCCGCGACGCCACCCGCGTGGCGGCGAGCAACCCGGATCTGTGGCTCGACATCTGTGCGGAGAACCGCGAGGCCATCGTCGCCGTGCTGGACGACTACGCGGCCGACATCTCCCGCCTGCGCGCGATCGTGGACGACGCGGACGACGCCGAGCTGCGCCGCGTCCTCACCGAGGCTCAGCGGGCGAGGCGCAGCCTCCCTCGCAAGACGGTCGCGGGGGGTGCGCTCGTCGAGCTCGTGCTTCCGATCCCCGACCGGCCCGGCGTGCTCGCAGAGGTGACGACCTGTGTCGGCGCGACCGGGGTCAACATCGAGGACTTCAGCATCGATCACGCCGCCGAAGGCGGACGCGGTGCGCTGCGGTTGATCGTCGCCGGGGTCGGCAACGCCGCGACCGCGACCGCGGCCCTGAAGGAACGGGGTTACGACGTCCGGGAGCGCCAGCTGTGACGACCGCCGGCGTCCTCGACATGGCCGCGGTCACCGTGCAGCCTGCCGGGCCGGTCAGCGGTGCCGTCCGTGCGCCCGCCAGCAAGAGCGTGACCAACCGCCTCCTCGTGATCGCGGCGCTCGCCGACGGCGACAGTGTCCTGCGCGCACCGCTGGACAGCGACGACAGCCGCGCGATGGCGGCGTGCCTGGCCGCCCTGGGCGCGGACGTCACCATCGACGGCGCGGACTGGCGCGTCAGCGGCACCGGTGGCGCGCTCGTCACGCCGGGGGCGCGGCTCGACGCGCGCCTGTCGGGCACGACCGCCAGGTTCGTCACGGCCATCGCCACCCTGGCCGCCGACGGCGCGGAGGTCGACGGGGCGCCGGCGCTGCGCCGCCGCCCGATCGGTCCGTTGGTCGACGCGCTGCGCACGCTGGGCGCGAAGGTGGACGACCATGACGGTGCGTTGCCCGTACGGGTCGCCGGCGGCGGCATCGCCGGAGGACCCGTCGACATCGACGTCGACCGGTCGAGCCAGTTCGCCAGCGCCGTGCTCCTGGCCGCGCCGTACGCCGCGACCGATGTCGAGTGCCGGCTTCGGGGACGCTCGGCGACCGACTACATCGCGCTGACGGTTGACCTGATGGTTGCAGCGGGTGCGCGGGTCGAGCGGACCGACGGCGGGTGGCGGGTGCACGCCGGCGGTACCTACCGCCCAAGAGACGTCGAGGTGGAGTACGACGCCAGCGCCGCGGCGCACCTGCACGCGCTGGCCGCCGCGACGGGCGGCGCGGTCACGGTCGCCAACGCCGTGCCGACCCGCCAGCCCGACGGCACCGCCGTCGACGTGTTCGCCGCGTTCGGGTGCGCGGTGGACACCGGCGCGGCCGGTGTGACCATCGCCGGTCCCGACCGGCTGCGGCCCGTCGACGTCTCGCTGGCCGCGATGCCGGACCAGGTCACGACGTTCGCCGCTCTGGCGGCCTTGGCGCCCGCCACGTCCGTGCTGCGCGACGTGGGTGTCGCACGCCTGCACGAGACCGACCGGTTGGCGGCGTTGGCCGCCGAGCTCGGTCGCCTGGGGATCGTCGTCGAGGCGGCCGCCGACAGACTGACCATCCACGGGGGCACGCCCCGCGGCCCGGCGGTCCTGCGCACCTACGACGACCATCGCCTGGCGATGGCCTTCACTGCCCTTGCCGCGCACGTGCCGGGCGTGACGATCGCCGACCCGGGATGCGTCGCGAAGACGTACCCGGCGTTCTGGCACGACCTGTCGATGCTCGGGTGCCGATGGCACGCGGCCGGGGCGGGGGACGGGACATGACCACCGTGATCGCCATCGACGGGCCTGCGGGGTCGGGCAAGTCCACGATCGCGGCGGCGCTGGCGGACCGCCTGGGGATCCCGCACGTGGACACCGGCGCGTTCTACCGCGCGTTGACGCTGGCGGTGCTGCGTGCGGGCGCGGACCCGGCGGCGGCCGCCGCCGTTTCGGGCGTCCTCGATCGCGTCCGCATCGCCCGGTGGGACGACCGCACCCTGCTCGACGGACATGACGTCGAGCAGGCGATCCGCACCGACGAGGTCACGGCGCACGTGTCGGCGGTGGCGGCACACCCCGGCGTGCGGCGCCGACTGGTGGCGCTGCAGCGCGCCGCGGTCGCGGCGGGCGGCGCCGTCGTCGAAGGGCGGGACGCGGCCTCGGTCATCGTGCCCGACGCCACCTTGAAGGTGTGGCTGACCGCGCCGACCACGGTGCGCGCCGCCCGGCGGGCCGCGCAGCAGGGCGCGGTCGACGCCGCGTTCGTCGAGCGCGTGGCGACCCAGCTCGTCGCGCGCGACCGCGCCGACCGACCCAACACGTTCCTCGAGGACGACGCCGTCGTGATCGACACCGGTGACCTGTCGGTCGACGCGGTCGTCGACGCCATCGTCAGCCTGCTGCCAGAACGATGAGCACTGGACATGTGCCCCCGGACGGTGACGGCCCCACGGCCGTCGTCGCCGTCGTCGGCCGACCGAACGTGGGCAAGTCGACGCTGGTCAACCGGCTGATCGGGCGGCGGGCGGCGATCACCCAGGAGCGTCCCGGCGTGACACGTGACCGCACGGAGCACGACACGGTGTGGTCGGGACGGGCACTGACCATCGTGGACACCGGTGGGTGGGCCGGTGCGGGCGTCGATGGCACCGACCACCTCGCCGACGCGGTGACCGCCCAGGCCGAGGTGGCCTCGACCGACGCGGACGTCATCATGTTCGTCGTCGATCTGACGGTCGGCATCACCGCGGAGGACGCGATGGTCGCGCGGTGGCTGCGTGCGGCCGATGTACCGGTCCTGCTGGTCGCCAACAAGGCGGACGAGCTCGGCAACCACGCGCTGCTGCAGTCGCAACTGGCCGACCTCTACGGACTGGGCATGGGCGAGCCGTTCCCCGTCAGCGCGCTGCACGGGCGGGGCTCGGGCGATCTGCTCGACGCCGTGCTCGATCGGCTCGACGGGGTCGAGGTCGCCGTTCGCGAGCGCCCATCGGACGAGACCGCGGTCGTGCTGCTGGGACGTCCCAACGTGGGCAAGTCGTCGTTGTTCAACCGGCTGGCGGGCGAGCCGCGCGTCATCGTCGACGAACGGCCCGGCACGACGCGCGATGCCATCGACTCGGTGCTGCGCCTGCGGGGCGGTGGGTCGTACCGGTTCATCGACACGGCGGGTCTGCGGCGCAAGGGGCGCCGCGGGGATCACACCGAGTACTACAGCCGGATGCGTACCGTCGACGCCCTCCATCGCGCGCAGGTGGCGCTGCTGGTGATCGACGCCGCCGAGCCGGTCGGGGAGCAGGAGCAGCGGCTCGCGCGGCAGGTGATCGACGCCGGCCGCGGGCTCGTGGTCCTGCTCAACAAGTGGGACCTGGTCGACGAGGACCGCCGCGAACGCATCGACCGCGAGTTGGACCGGCTGCTGGGCTTCACGTCGTTCGCGCCGCTGCTGCGGACGTCTGCGCGCACCGGTCGCGGACTGAAGACGCTGGGCCCGGTGATCGACCAGGTGCACGTCGAGTGGTCACGGCGGATCACGACCGGACGGCTGAACCGGTGGCTGGCCGAGGCCGTGGCGGCGACGGCCCCACCGATGGTTCGGGGACGGACGGTCCGCCTGCGCTACGCGACCCAGGTCGACGTCGGCCCACCCACGTTCCGGGTGTTCTCCAACGCGACGGTGCCCGACAGCTACGTCCGCTACCTCGAGCGCAGCCTGCGCGAGGAGTACGGGTTCATCGGCACGCCGCTGCGCATCGGCGTGCGGGTGCGCGAGGACCGCCACCGGTCGGCGTCGCGGGGTTGAGATCGGCCAGACGTATCAGGACGCGGCGGTCGGATCTCTGGTTCAGTGACATCCAGTCGCGCACGTCCGTGCGCGGGACCACTGCTGAGAGGATCCGTCATGCCCCCGGGCCATCGCAACATCATCGTCCACCACCCCAGGCCGCACGACATCGTGCACAACCCGGTGCACGTGGCCGGCTACTCCACCGCCTTCGAGGGCACGGTGACCGTCCGCCTCCGTGACGGCAACAACAAGGTCATCACGAAGAAGTTCTTCACCGGTGGCTCGAACGGCGTGTACGCGGCGTTCAAGTTCAACATCGGTCTGCAGCACGAGCCCGCCACCCGCAACGGGTTCCTCGAGGTCTACGAGGAGTCGGCGCAGGACGGCTCACCGATCGGCATGGTCCGCCGGCCGATCGTGTACGGGATCGCGCTGCTCCACGAGTACTACGGCTACCGCCTGCACACCGTGAAGGCCGGCGACACGCTGTCGAAGCTGGCGAAGGACGAGTACGGCGACGCCGGGCTGTGGCCGGTCATCCACGCGGCCAACGCCCACCAGGTGCCCGACCCCGACCTCATCGACATCGGTCAGGTGCTGCGCATCCCCCAGGGGCTCGTTCCCTGATCCTGCAGCTCCGGGCGGTAGGACGGCCCAACCGTCCTCATGCGCCCGTCGAGGAGGGCATGATGAGCGAGGGCGGCGTTCGCCGGTCATTTCAGACTCCACGATCGCTGCTCATCGCCGGCGGCGTCATGCTCATCGTGCTCCTCCTCGTGGGTCTGCTGCTGCTGCAACTCGGTGCCTCTGACACGACCGGTGCAGGCTCGGACGCGAAGGTCATTGTCGCGGTCCTCGCCCTCGCAGGGGTCGGAACCGGCCAGGTCGTCGCGTTCCCCCGTGTGGCGCGCGTCGGCAGTGTGTGATGGGCACGCACCAGCGTGGAGTCGACCGCGACCAGCCAGTCGACATCGCCGTCGGCCCCGACGGCCCGCCCGCGGCCAGCGCTCCCACTCCGGTGCCGACGGCCCCACCTACGACCAGCTCTACGCGGAGGCCGGCCGCCACAACCTCCGCGGCCGCTCGTCGATGAACAAGGCGGAACTCCAGCGCACGCTCGGGCGCTGACGCCGACGAGCAAACCCCCGGCCTCACTCGAACGGCCGAGCGGCTGGCGCCAGGACGCACGTCGTCAGAGGGGCTGGAGCCGGGTGTGCAGGAGGCAGAATTCGTTGCCTTCCGGGTCGGCGAGCACGTGCCAGCTCTCGGTTCCGGTCTGGCCGACGTCGACGGGCCTGGCGCCGAGAGCGAGCAGCCGCTCCAGCTCGGCGTCCTGGTCGCGGTCGGTGGCGTTGACGTCGATGTGCAGTCGGAGCTTTCCGGTCCGCGGGTCGCTGCTGGGGCTGAGGACGAGGGTGGGCTGCGGGCCGCCGAAGCCGGCGTCGGGCGGCCCGATCTCGATGCTTCCGTCGTCCTCCCGGCCGAGTTCGACGTAGCCGAGGACCTTGCTCCAGAATGCGGCGAGCCGGTCGGGGTCGGCGGCATCGATGACCAGCTCACTGATGCGGCATGCCATGCCCGTCAGTGTACGTAGACAACCTGAGAGTCGATCGTCGGCCGCGTGCTGGAGGACGACGCGCGACGCGATCGCGTCGTGGTCGGCGGCGTCGCTCCTGCCAGGCATCCGGCGTGTACGAGGATCAGTCGTGTGAACGTGCGACGCAGCAGTCACGTTCAGCGCGGCGCGCAGCTCGGGGTCGGCGTGCACCTCGGCCGTGGGCTTCCATTCGGTGACGAGCTGGGCGACGGCGACCGAGTCGTCGAGTTCGGCGGAGGCCGGGCGTAGGTGCCGTCGGTGCGCCACTGGTCGACCGCAGTGGACGCGTCGTCGGCATGCACGTCGAACGCCGAGCCGCCGACCTGACCGGGGCGCTGCCGGTCGAGGAGATCACGCCGGCTGTCTCCGCAGCGATGAGGGGCTGACGGTCATTGGCTGGCCGGACCGGCGACGATCACGGCGTCCGGCCCCACACTCGCCCCGGCGTCCACGTCCGCGCCCGGCCCGACGATGCCGTCGATGACGGTCGCGCCGGCGCCAACCGACGCGCCGTGCATGACGACGGTGCCGTGCAGGCGCGCGCCGGCGCCGACGGTGACGCCGGCGCCCACGACCGTGGGTCCGCTCAGCGCGACCGACGGGTCGACCCTGGCGGTCGTGTCCACGGCCATGCCGTCGCCCACGATCAACGACTCCGGCAGCGGCCAGGCGCAGCGCCCCGTGAGCACGGCGGCGCAGCCCTCGCGGAACCGCTGCGGTGTCCCCAGGTCCTGCCAGTGGACGTCGTACGGCTCGCCCCGCACCAGTGTGCCGTCGGCCAGCAGGCCTGGGAAGACGTCGCGTTCGAACGACAGCGGGCCGTCGCCGGGGAACGGATCGAAGGCCACCGCGTCGAGCACGTAGGTGCCGGCGTTGACCGTGTCGGCGTCTGTCGTCCCGGGTGGCGGCTTCTCGATGAACGCGTGCACCGCGCCGTCGGCGGCGACCTCGATGACGCCGAAGCTCGACGTGTCGGCGACGCGGGCCAGCGTCAGGGTGGCCACCGCGTCGGTCTTGCGGTGGCGCGCGACCAGATCCGCGTAGTCGAGGTCGGTCAACTGATCGCCGTTGCTCACGAGCACGTCGCGGTCACCCGAACCGCGCAGCAGGCGGCGCGCGGCGCCCGCCGTGTCGAGCGGGCGCTCCTCGGTGTGGACGGCGACGGTCACGCCGACCTGTGCGCCCGCAGCGACGAGCGCGTCGAAGTCGTCGGTCCGCCGGCCGACGAGCAGGTCGAGGTGATCGATCCCCGCACCGGCCAGGCGCAGCATGAGGCCCACCACGAACGGACGGCCCATGAACTCGACCATCGGCTTGGGCACGGTGTCGGTGAGCGGTCGCAGTCGCGTCCCGCCGCCTCCCGCCAGGACGACTGCTCGCATGCCGGAACCGTATAGGACCGCGGTCCGCCTGTCGAACGCCTGCGCGATGCAGCGTTTCCCCAGGTGTGTGCGCCGGCGGTGCACGGCAGGATGGTGCTGTGGCGAGCCTGGTGGCGTTCAGCCGTCCCCACACGATCATCGGCACGACGTTGTCTGTGCTGGCTCTGGCGATCCTGGCCGCTCTGCAGACCGGTGCGGCCCCGGCTCCGATCGACGTCGCCGCCGTCGTCGTCGGCAGCCTCGCGGTCAACGTCTACATCGTGGGGCTCAACCAGTTGACCGACGTCGACATCGACCGCATCAACAAGCCGTGGCTCCCGCTGGCGTCCGGAGCGTTGACCATGCGGCAGGGCCGCGCGCTCGTCATCGGTTCGGCGCTGCTCGCCACCGCGATCGGACTGGGCGTGGGCCCCTACGCGTTCGGCGCCTTCGCGCTCGGTGCCGCGGTCGGCACGGCCTACTCGCTGCCACCGCTGCGGCTGAAGCGCAGCGCGCTGTGGGCCGCGCTGTCGATCGCCGGAGTGCGTGGCCTGGTCGTCAACCTGCTGCTGTACCTGCACTTCGCGACCGGCAGCGGGGGGCCGCCGACGTTCTCCCCGCCGCTGATCGTTCTGACGGCGGTCGTGCTCGCCATCAGCCTGGTGATCGCCTGGTTCAAGGACATCCCCGACGCCGACGGCGACCGGCGCTTCCACGTGCGGACCCTGACGCTGCGGCTGGGAGCCCGGCGCGTGCTCATCCTCGGACTGGCGGTGCTCGCGCTCGCCTACGGCGCGGTCATCGTCGCCGGCCTGGTCGGCGTCCCCGGCCTGCACGGCGGAGTCCTCGCCGTGGCGCACCTCGTCGCGCTGATCGTCCTGCTGGCCGCGGGCACGCGGGTCGACCTGCGTCGACGCCCGTCGATCGCCCGCTTCTACCTGGTCATCTGGGCGCTGTTCTACGCCGAGTACGTCATGCTGCCCTCCGCGGCCCTCCTGGCGTGAACGGCGGATCGGCAAGAATGTCGGTCGAGGATGTCGAAACCGGGCAGGCGTGCGCGACCACGTCATGCGTGGCCCGCATCCGGTGGGACCCGACGACGAGGAGGAACACCATGAAGTACGTGCTGCTGATCGCCGAGGAAGAGGGGATCCGCAACCAGTGGTCCGAGGAGGAGCAGCAGGCCGACATGGCCAGGTGGTTCGCGTACACCGAGGACCTGCGGAGCTCGGGGGCGCTCGTCGACGGCCAGGCGCTGCATGACTCCACCACTGCGACGACCGTACGCGTCGAGGGTGGCGACACGCTCACGACCGACGGGCCGTTCGCGGAGACCAAAGAGATCATCAACGGCTACTACCTCATCGACGTGGACGATCTCGATGCGGCGATCTCATGGGCCGCCAAGCTGCCCACGCTGGGTGCCGTCGAGGTCCGCCCCGTGCTCGAGTTCGACATGCCGGAGGCGTGACCGCGGCGTCCGCTCAACGTCCGCGTGTCACCGGCGACGCGCGGGACATGCGGACGGGCGGTGCGTGGTGGAGCGGGCCACGTGACTGAGGAGCCGCGACGGTCCCCGCTCGGCGAGGCGCTCGGAGCCCACCGGCGCCTCGCCGAGACGTTCCGCGAGGAACACGCGCGGGTCCTGTCGGTGCTGGTCACGCAGCTCCGCGACTTCGAACTGGCAGAGGATGCGCTGGGCGACGCGATGGCCGCAGCCGCCGAGCGGTGGCCCGTCGACGGCATGCCACGTGAACCGGCTGGTTGGCTGCTGGCTGTGGCCCGTCGGCGGGCGATCGACCGGATTCGTCGCGCGGGCACCGAGCGGCGGCGCGCGCCGCTGCTGGTCGTCCCCGTGGCGGAGGAGCCCGCACCCGGCGAACCGGCCGAGATCCCCGACGAGCGACTGCGGTTGCTGTTCACGGCCTGCCACCCCGCGCTTCCGCGCGAGGCGCAGGTCGCGATGACCCTGCGCGTGGTAGGTGGGCTGACGACCGGCGAGATCGCGCGGGCGTTCCTCGTGAGCGAGCCCACCATGGGGCAGCGGATCAGTCGGGCCAAGCGCAAGATCCGTGACGCCGGGATCCCCTACGCCGTCCCGGAGGGCGATGAACTGGCACCGCGGCTGGCAGCGGTGCGCGCCGTCGTCTACCTGATCTTCAACGAGGGCCACACGGCGTCGACCGGCGCGCGCCTGCAGCGCGTGGAACTGCAGGACGAGGCGATCCGCCTGGCGGCGCTGCTCAACGAACGCCTCGACGACGACATCGAGAACGCGGGCCTGCTGGCCCTGCTGCTGCTGACCGCCGCTCGGTCACCTGCGCGGTGGCGCGCGGGCCGTCCCGTCCCGCTGGCGGAGCAGGACCGCGGCCGGTGGGACCGGGACCGCATCACACGGGGGCTCGCGCTCGTCGACGACGCCTTGGCGGGCGGCGTCGCCGGGCCCTACCTCCTGCAGGCGGCGATCGCGGCCGAGCACGCGCGGGCGACGTCGTATGACGCCACCGACTGGGGGCGGATCATCCGCTGGTACGACCTGCTGATCGGCGGGTCGGGCGACCCGGTGCTGCGGCTCAACCGCGCGATCGCCCGGATGGAGGGTGGGGACCTGCGCGCCGCGCTCGCGGACATCGACGCGCTCGCGGACCAGCTCGACCAGTTCTCGCACTTCCACGCGGCCCGCGCCGAGGTGCTCACGCGGCTGGAGCATCACGCCCCCGCGCGCTCGGCGCTGACGACCGCGATCGAGCTCACCGGCAACGCACCACTGCGTCGCGAGCTCGCGCGTCGCAGGGCCGCGCTGCGCTGACCGCGACGGGCAGCAGTCCCCTGGACCGTCCAGGCCGCCCCGGGTGCGTCGCGACGTCACACTGGATCGGTGCCGAACCACGACCGCTCCCAACCGCTCGCCCGTCTCTGGCGCCACGCAGGTCGCCATCGACCGCGGATGCTCGCCGCTGCCGTCGCGTCCGTGCTCAACAAGACGTTCGATCTCGCGCCACCGTTCCTGATCGGTGCCGCGGTCGACATCGTCGTCGAGGGCGAGGGCTCGTTCATCGCCTCGCGCTTCGGTGTCGTCGATCCGCGGGACCAGTTGCTGGTGCTCGCAGCGGTCACCGCCGTCGTGTGGATGCTCGAGTCGCTGTTCGAGTACCTGTTCCGCGTGCTGTGGCGCAACCTTGCGCAGGACATCCAGCACGAGCTGCGCCTGGAGACCTACGCGCACGTCCAGGACCTCGAGATCGCGTACTTCTCGGACCGCCAGACCGGCGAGCTGCTGGCGGTCCTCAACGACGACGTCAACCAGCTCGAGCGGTTCCTCGATGTCGGTGCCAACGAGATCCTCCAGCTGCTCACGACGGTGGTCCTCGTAGGCGCGGCGTTCGTCGTGCTGATCGGCGACCTTGCGTGGTTGGCGTTCCTCCCCATGCCGGTCATCGTGTTCGGCTCGCTGCGCTTCCAGCGCGCACTGGAGCCGCGCTACACACTGGTGCGCGAACGTGCCGGTCAGCTGAGCGCGATGCTGTCGAACAACCTGCAGGGGCTGGCGACCATCAAGGCGTTCACGGCGGAGACGCGCGAACAGGCGCGCATCGGAGCGCAGTCGCGGCGGTACGC
>DASUUK010000091.1 GCA_036374135.1 Euzebyales bacterium | reverse complement strand
TACGTCGACGCCATGCACGAGCGCGAGGCCGTGATCTCGTCATACATGGGCGAGGGCTTCGCCCTGCCCCACGGCACCGACGAGAGCCGCAGGCACGTCAACCGGGCCGCGGTCGCCTTCCTGCAGTTCTCCGAACCCGTGCTGTGGGAGGACGACGAGGAGGCGCTGGCTGCGCTCGCCGTCGCGGCGACCTCCGACGAGCACGTCGGCATCCTCGCGACGCTCGCGCGGGTGCTGGTCGACGAGGACAAAGCGGAGCGCCTGCGGACGACCGCCGACGTCGACGAGGTGCTCGAACTGCTCGCACCCACCATCGAGGAGGAGATCGGGTGAAGGTCGCACGCTTCTACGAACCGGGTGATCTGCGGGTCGAGGAGGCGGAGCGACCGACGCCGGCGGCCGATGAGCTGCTGCTACGTGTGCACGCCTGCGCGACCTGCGGCACCGACGTCAAGATCTTCCATTACGGCCACCGCAACCTGAAGACGCTGCCACGCGTGATCGGCCACGAGATCGCGGGCGAGGTCGTCGAGGTCGGCAGTGACGACCTCGGCTGGCAGGTCGGCGACCGTGTGCAGTGCATCGCCTTCGTGCCGTGTGGACGCTGCTTCCAGTGCACGCGTCGGGCGATGACCGTCTGCGACGACGCGACGTCGGTCGGGTACGACTACGACGGTGGGTTCGCCGAGTACATGATCGTCCCCGAGAACGTGCTGCGCGTCGACGGGCTGAATCGGATACCTGGAGAACTGGAGTACCACGTCGCAGCGGCGACCGAGCCGCTGGCGTGTGCCCTCAACGCCCAGGAGCAGGTCGACGTCGGCAGGTACGGCGATGAAACCGTCGTCGTCTTCGGCTCCGGTCCGATCGGGTGCATGCACGTCATGCTGGCCAGAGCGAAGGGTGCCGAGCGGGTGTTCATGGTCGAGATCAACGCCGACCGGCTGAAACTCGCCGGCGACCTCGTCGACCTCGACGCCACGGTGGACGCCAGCGCGCAGGATCCGGTCGGGGCCATCCGTGACCTGACCGGCGGGCGCGGCGCCGACGTCAGCATCGTCGCGGCGGGTTCGGGCGTGGCGCAGCAGCAGGCGATCGGCATGGCCGCGCCGCGCGGTCGGATCAGCCTGTTCGGCGGCCTGCCCAAGGACAACTCCGAGATCACGATCGATGCCAACGTCGTGCACTACTCGGAGCTGACGGTCGCCGGCCCCGCCGGGTCCACGCCGACCCACAACAAGCAGGCGCTCGAGATGATCGGCAGCGGGGCAGTCCGGCTCGACGAGCTGATCACCGACAGGCTCCCGCTCGACCGGGTCCACGACGCGCTGACAGCGGTCGAGAGCGGGACCAGCATCAAGGTCGTGATCGAACCGTGATCGTCACCTGCACCCCGAACCCCAGCCTCGACCGGACCATCGAGATCGACGAGCTGCTGCGGGGCGAGGTGCAGCGGATGCGTTCCGTCACGGTCCAGCCGGGCGGCAAAGGCATCAACGTGGCGCGGGCACTCCACGCCAACGGCCACGACGTGCGGGCGATCGCGCCGCTCGGCGGGGCCGAGGGCGAGCTGTTCGCCCGGCTCGTCCAGCACGCGGGAGTGCCGTTCACGCCAGTGGAGGTCGATCAGGCCATCCGCGTCAACATCACGTTGGCGGAGGCCGACGGCACCACCACGAAGCTCAACGACCGCGGCCCGACCCTCGACGAGGCCGCGCGTCGCCGTCTGCTCGACGCGACGCTCGACGCAGCCGTCGGTGCGCGCTGGCTCGCTGCGTGCGGGAGCCTGCCGCCGGGCGCCGGCGACGATCTGTACGCCGACCTGGTCACCCGCGCCCGCGCGGCCGAACGGCGGGTTGCCGTGGACACCAGCGGCCCCGCGCTCGCGGCGGTGATCGACGCCGGGCCGGACCTGATCAAGCCGAACCACCACGAGCTCGCCGAGCTGGTCGGCGACGAGCTCAAGACCTTCGGCGACGTCGTCGACGCCGCTCGCCGCGTCATCGATCGCGGGGTGGCATCGGTCCTGGTCAGCCTCGGAGGTGACGGCGCCCTGCTCGTGACCGGCGACGCCGTGTGGTTCGGTGAGAGCGAACCCGTCGCGGTCCGCAGCACGGTCGGTGCCGGGGACTCCCTGCTGGCCGGGTTCCTCGCGGCCGGTGGCGACGGGCCGGAGTCGCTGACGACCGGCATCGCATGGGCGACCGCAGCCGTGTCGCTCCCTGGAAGCACGATGCCCTCACCCGACGATTTGGCCTTGGATGCGACCCGCGTCGGAGATACGTTCGATCCAGACCGCCCACTCGAGGGAGACTGAGCCATGGACCTGACGATCGACGATGTGATCACCCCCGACCTGATCATCCTCGATCTCGAAGCGACCGAACGGGACGCGGCGATCGCCGAGATGGCCGACCGGCTGGTCGCCCAGGGCCGGGTCAGTGACCGCGACACCTACGTCAACGACGTGCTCGAACGCGAGCGTGAGGGCGGCGGCACCGGCATGGAGATGGGCGTCGCCATCCCCCACGCCAAGTCGGAGGCGGTCACCAATGCCAGCGTCGCCTTCGCACGGACCAATCCCGGCATCGACTTCGGGGGTGACTCCGAGCAACCCTCGACGCTGGTCTTTCTGATCGCGGCCCCCGTCGGCGGCGATGACCTGCACATCCGGCTGCTGTCGCGGCTGTCGCGCCGTCTGATCCACGAAAGCTTCCGTCAGAAGCTGTACGACGCCTCGTCCTCGGACGAGGTCATGGAGACACTCCGCGAGGAGGTGACGCTGTGAAGTTCGTCGCTGTCACCGCATGCCCAACAGGAATCGCCCACACGTACATGGCCGCCGAGGCCCTCGAGGAGGAGGCGCGCAAGCGCGGCCACGAGATCGCCGTCGAGACCCAGGGGTCCGCAGGCTCCGAGAAGGTCGATGACGCCGCCATCTCCGGCGCGGTGGGTGTGATCTACGCGGTCGACACCAACGTCGACGGCCGGGATCGCTTCAACCACCTGCCCTCGGTCGAGGTGACACCGGGAGAGGCGATCAACCACGCCGCCCGCGTGTTCGACCGTGCGGAGCAGGCTGTCGAGGAGGGCGTCCCGGAGGCACCCGCCGAGACTGCCGCCAGCGGCGCGGGAGGGGGTGGCGCCGCCGCAGCGGCCACCGGCGGCGGAGGCGACGGACCGGGACGCGCGAGCAGGGGCGGCGTGGTCCGCCAGTGGCTGATGACCGGCGTCAGCTACATGCTGCCGTTCGTGACCGCGGGTGGGATCCTGATCGCGTTGGCGTTCCTGGTCGGCGACACCGTCACGGTCGTCGACGAGAACGTCTACGAGCAGTTCAGCTGGGGCGCGCTGTTCTTCAAGATCGGCGGCACCGCGTTCTCGATGATCGGTCCGATCCTGGCCGGCTTCATCGCCTATGCCATGGCGGACCGGCCCGGCATCACCCCCGGCGTCGTATCGGGGCTGATCGCCAACGAGATCGGCGCGGGCTTCCTCGGCGCGATCATCGGCGGCCTGCTTGCCGGCGCGGTCGTCATTGGACTCAAGCGCGTGCCGTTCCCGAGGTCGCTGCGCAGCCTGCTGCCGGTGCTGTTCTATCCCCTGATCGCGACGTTCGTCGTCGGCACGGCGATGATCGTCGTCATCGGCGAGCCCATCGCGGC
The DNA here is from genome assembly GCA_036374135.1 of Euzebyales bacterium. Classification (NCBI taxonomy): domain Bacteria; kingdom Bacillati; phylum Actinomycetota; class Nitriliruptoria; order Euzebyales; species Euzebyales bacterium. Next base: position 224 of record DASUUK010000091.1, on the reverse strand, counting down.
CGCGACCGAGGTGCTGACCGCGTGGCTCGAGGGGATGGGCACGGCGAACGCGATCGTGCTCGGCGTCATACTCGGGTTGATGATGGCGTTCGACATGGGCGGCCCCGTCAACAAGGTCGCCTACTTCTTCGGCGTCGGCCTGATCGCCGAGGGGGTGCTCGCGCCCATGGCAGCGGTGATGGCCGCCGGCATGACGCCGCCGCTCGGTCTCGCCCTGGCCACCG
>DASUUK010000090.1 GCA_036374135.1 Euzebyales bacterium | reverse complement strand
GCTGTCGTCGTTCCTCGGCGTCAACGGTCGCAAGCGGTATCTGTTCGGCGCGCAGAACCCGGCCGAGCTGCGGGGCACCGGCGGGTTCGTCGGCGCGTACGCCGTCGCGACGTTCAACCGCGGACGCTTCAACCTCAGCCCGTTCCGACCTGTGCAGGACCTGACGAGCCTGCCGTACAACGAGGTGCCCGCGCCCAACACCGACTACGCTGCGCGCTACAGCCGCTGGGGCGGCGCGGGCTTCTGGCAGGCGATCAATGCGACGCCCGACTTCCCGTCCGCGGCGACGGCGATGGTGCGCCTGTACGAGCGCACTGAGGACGAGAAGGTCGACGGCGTCATGCTCGTCGATCCGTTCGTCCTCCAGGCGCTGCTGCGCCTGGTCGGTGACGTGCAGATCCCCGAGCTCGGGCGCGTCGGCCCGGACGAGGTCGTGCCGGCGATCAGCGTCGAGGCGCGCAGCGAGTTCGCCACGGGCGAGGAGCGCAAGGAGACCCTCGGCCAGATCGCCGGGGCAGCGCTGCGCCGGCTCCTGCGCGGCGGCGGGTGGCAGCCACCGGACCTGCTCGACACCTTCGGGCCGGTGATGCGGGACCGACATGTGCTGCTGTACAGCACCGACCCCGAGACCGAGCGGACGCTGCGTGACCTCGGGTTCGCGGGCGCGCTGCCGGATCCCGATCACGACACCATGGCGGTCATCGTCAACAACGCGGCGGTCAACAAGGTCGACTTCTACATGGATCGGTCGGTCGACTACCGGGTTCGGCTACGGCCGGACGGCTCGGCGACCGCGCGGCTTCGCGTCACCTTCGCCAACGGCGCCCCGCCGCTGCCCGCCGACAGCACGCTCGGACTCGGAGAGGGCGACAACTTCAGCCTCGTCAGCGTGTTCTGCGGGCGCTGCGCGCCGACGCGCGCCGACCCGCGCTTCGTCAACGCCAACCTGCGCAAGGGCATGGTCGTCGAGCAGGAGCTCGACCACACGGTCGCGTCGACGCTGCTCACGATTCCGCGGGGCGAGAAGCGCACAATCGAGCTGCGGTGGCGGCTCGAGGACGCGTGGGAGCCCGATGGCGACGGGTGCTACCGCCTGGAGTACGCGGCCCAGCCAACCATCCGCCCGACCCGACTGTCCGTCGCGGTGACGCCACCGGACGGCTACGTCTCCGACGAGAGTCGTACGGATGGCCAACGCGGTCGCCTCCACGCGGGCCGGGTGGCTGGTTTGACCGCGCTGGCAACTTGCTATGCTCCAACGAGCGATGCATAATCACATCGTCGTTGGCGGGAGACGTCACCAGATTCGGAGATAACGCATGCGTAGATTGATGATCATTGTCGGGCTCACAGCAGTCCTGCTCATGACCGCCGCGATGCCTGCTTTGGCTGGTGGCGATCTGCTCGGGTCGGGGGCGGCGCCGCCTGAAGGTGGTGGTGAGGCGCCGGTGCACGTCACGCCGGTGTCGGACGTCGCCGACACCGCCGGTCAGGCGCTCGCCGCCACCGGCATCGACGCTGGCGCCGTGCTGATGGTCGGCTTCGGCCTGGTCGTCGCGGGTGGCGCCGCAGTCGCGGTGTCGCGGAAGCGCGCAGCAGCCTAGACCCGCACGCACGCTCAACGCCGGCGCACCCGTAGGTGCGCCGGCGTTTGCGTGTGCGCGTGCCGCATGGTGCAGCTCAGCTCAGGGGCATTGGACGGACGTCCGACGCCGACCTGTGTCGATTGGACGCGGCGTCGTGTCCGGTCGGCCCAGCGGAGCGTGACCGGTGCCGCATGACGCGTGCTCGCGTGACCCTCTGGCCAGTACGTCACCGGCCGCCGATCCATACGCTCGGGCGTGTTCGAGCGGGCCACGGCGCCCGCGCTCCGATATCGCTGCTGGGGGTCATGCGTGCAGCACCGCACACGGTCGACCGGGTTCGTCGCTCTGCTCGTCGCGCTGGGCCTCATGGTGACGGCCTGCGAAGCCGAGGACGTGCTGCAGGTCAGCGCTCCGCAGTCCGCCGACGACGCGCCGGCGTCCGCCGAGGCATCATCGGGCGTCGCAGCGCACGGGTCCGCAGCACACGGGTCCGACGCCGACGAGGCCGAGACGGGCGATTCGGGCGCCCATGAGGTCGATACGGACCACACCGCCAGCGCGGCGCAGTCGGTCGAGCTGGCGGTGCAGCCTCCTGCCGACGCAGATGAGCGCTCGGGCAACTTCCTGGTCAAGTGCCCGTTCTCGCACCGCGACCAGGTCGATCCCATCGTCTCCCCGGGTCCGTCCGGTACGCGCTCGCAACACCTGCACGACTTCTTCGGCAACACCTCAGTCGACTCGAACTCGACCTACGCGTCGATGTCCGATGCCGGCACGACCTGTGTCGTCGGCGGCGACACCGCGGGCTACTGGACGCCGGCGCTGCTCGATCCGGACGGCACGCCGGTCGAGCCGGTGGCGTTGTTCAGCTACTACCGCAGCCGCCCCGCCGACTACAGTGCGACCGTGGCGTTCCCACCGGACTTTCGGATGATCGCCGGCGGCGAGGGTCAGTTCCCCGACCACGTGTGGTGGAACTGCCACGACGACGACAGCGAAGAGGTGCGCTACGACGCGCCGCCGCGGTGTACGACGTCCGACCTGATCGCGGCGATCATCTTTCCGAACTGCTGGGACGGCAGTCACATCGACGCGACCGATCACCGCAGCCACGTGGTCTACCCCACGGGGAACCGATGCCCCGCATCACACCCGGTCAAGCTGCCGAACGTCCGCTACGTGGTCCACTATCCCGAGGGTTCCGGCGGCGCCGGGTGGACCCTGGTGGATGGGACGACCGTGCCGCACGGGGACTTCTGGAACACCTGGGATCAGAGCGAGCTGGAGCGTTGGCTCGACGACTGCACCCGCGTCAAGCGGTGTGGACGCGTGCACGACTAGAGTCTCGACGCGCCCCTCGCCAATCGGCCAGCGGTCGGCGCTACGAGCCGCGCTAGGCTGTCCCGACGATCGTCGGGCGAGGGCGGAGACAAGGAGTCGTTCGTGCGCGTGGGGGCTGTGCGCCCGGAGCAGGCATCGGCGGCGCCGCTCGTCGAGCGGCTCGCGGCGGAACTGGACGTGGCCGGTGTTGCGTACTGTCACTTCAAGAGCAACCGGTTCCTGCGACGCGCGGAACTGGCGGAGACCGATCTGGACCTGCTGGTCTCCCGCCGGCACGTGCGCGACTTCCGGCGAGTGCTCGACAGCTGCGGCTTCGTCGGCGCCGTCCGCCCGCAGGCGACGTCACCGCCGGGCGTGGCGCACTACTTCGCGTACGACGCGGCCGCTGACCGCTTCGTGCACGTGCACGCCCACCGGCAGCTGATCGTGGGTCACGACCGCACGAAGAACTACCGCCTGCCGATCGAGGAACCGTTCCTCGCCTCGGCGTCGAAGACCAGCGTGCTGCCGACACCCGCTCCTGCGTTCGAGTACGTCCTGCTGGTCATCCGCATGGTGCTCAAGTACGCGGTGATCGACGAGATGGTGTGGACCGGTGCCAGGCGCAGCCGACCACGCCCCTCCCGGTCGGAGCGTGAGGAGCACGCACACCTGCGCGAGCTGATCACGCGTGACGACGTCGACGCCGTCGTCGATGGGCACCTGGGCTTCGTCGGGCGGGACCTGTTCGCCGCCGCGGAGGACGTCGCGTCGGGCACCGCATCGCTGGCGCGCACCGCAGCGGTCGGCCGGCGCATGGAGACGCGGCTGCAGGCGCACGCCCGGCGAAGCCCATCGGTCGATGCGGTGGTGCGTCTGTGGCGGCGGGTCGCGCTGTCGGTCAGGCGACGCACGCTGGGTCGCAGGGGCTACCGCCTGGACGGCGGCGGCGCCATCATCGCCATCATCGGCGGCGACGGCGCTGGCAAGACGACGGCGCTGCGCGAGATCGGTGCGTGGCTGGAGGAGCACTTCGACGTCGTCACCGTGCACCTGGGCAAGCCGCCGTGGTCGGCGACCACCTACGCGGTCCGCGGCGGTCTGAAGATCGCCGGCGTCGCCGTCCCCACGCTGACGGGTCCACCAGCGATGTCGCGCTCACGGCCGGGGGATGGCGGCGATCCGTCGGCCACGGAGTACCGGAGGCTGCTGTGGTTCGCGTGCAAGGCGAGGGACCGGTATCTGACGTACCGGCGCGCCAGCCGTGCGGCCGCCAGCGGCAGCATCGTCATCTCGGACCGGTTCCCCCACCCCGCATTGCGGCAGACGGACGTGCCTCAGATCGCCCGCCTGACCGACGGTGACGACCGCGGCCGGCTGCTGCGGTGGCTCGTCCGCCTCGAACAGCACTACCACGAGCGTGTGGTGCCACCCGACCTTGCGATCGTGCTGCGGCTCGACCCGCTGGAGGCGGCCCGCCGCAAGATCGACGAACCGCACGACTACGTCGTCGCGAGGGCGACCGAGATCTACGACATCGACTGGAGCGGCACCGGCGCCCACGTCGTCGACGCTGGCCAGCCGCCCGCGGCGGTGGTCGCCGAGATCAAGGCGCTGATCTGGGCGTCGCTGGCATGAGCCGTCGCATGCTCGTCTTCGTCCACATCAACAAGACCGCCGGCAGCACCGTGCGGTACATGCTGCGCAGCTCCTACGGACCTCGGCACTGCGACGTCGAGCCGTGGCACGCGGCATGGCGGGATCCACCGTTCTCGGCGGAGGACCTGCGCCGCGTCCGCACCATCTACCCGCGCCTGCGCAGCATCGCCGGTCACCGCATCTTTGGACACGTCGACCTGGGCGTCGCCGACACCGAGCTCGCGTACCTCACCTTCGTGCGCGACCCGCTGAAGACCGCCGCATCGCGCTACCAGTACCACATCGACCACCGCGGCAAGGACGTCGCGTTCGACGAGTGGATCGAACGCGACTGGTTCCGCGACGCCCAGACCCGCCGGATCGCCGGCATCGCCGACGCCCAGGAGGCGATCCGGGTGATCGAGCGACGTCAGATGTTCGTGGGACTGGCCGAGCGCTTCGACGAGTCGATGATCCTGCTGCAGGCGTTGCGCGCACGCGACCTCGACATCAGCTACCGACGCGTCAACGTGGCGAAGCGCACCACCATCGCGACCGACCTGCTGGCCAACGAGCGCACCCGGCAGATGCTGACCGAGGCCAACCAGCAGGATCTGGTGCTGTACCGCCATGTCACCGAGGAGCTGTACCCGCGGCTGCAGCGGGCGTACGGATCCCGGTTGGACGCCGCGGTCGCCGACTATCGGCGCGCCGATCAGCGCTTCAACCGGCGCAACATCGCGCTCAGCCGGATGCGTCAGCACGGCGTCTACCGTCCGCTGCTGTCGCTGTATCGCCGTCCGGGCACGCGACCGGCCGTCGAGACGCTCCTGACGTAGGTCCGGGCGCGTCCTACGACGGGATCGACGGTACGGGCGCGGCCGACCGCACGACGGCGTAGCCGCCGTCCACGTCGTCGACGTGCGCCAGATCCAGGTCCGAGGGCGGTGGTCGTGCGTCCTCGCGTCGGCGCGCTGCCGTCGCACTCGCGACCGCCAACGACCCCATGATCCAGACGGCCTTGCGGTCCTCCAACGACAGCGACATCGCGCCGAGCAGGATGGCCGTGAGCTGTGCGCCCCAGTACCACGCGGCCCACCCACGCCGCTGCCGGACGCGGACGGCCACGCCGGCGATCACTGCGACCAGAAGCACGAAGCCGACGATGCCCGTCTCCACCAGGACCGACAGCGCGGTGTTGTGTGCCTCCTTGCCGGCTGACACCGCCGCTCGGTGCGCATCGAGGCCGACGCCGCCGACCGGATGGGTGAGGAAGATGTCGACACCTTCCTGCCAGATCTCCTTGCGGCCGCTCAGGCTGTCGGAGCCGACGACGTCGCTCACCGTCCCGGTGATGCGCTGCAACGGTTCGCGAGGGACCAAGAAGGCCACGCCGACGATCGCGGCTCCCACCATCGCCCAGGCGGCCAGCCGGCGGTTCCGGCGTGCGTGGCGCAACGTCCAGGCGACGAAGACGACCGTGGGGAGGCTGGCCACCGCGGCACCCCGGGTACCCGTCAGCACCAGCGCGAAGACCCCCGCCGGGACGTACGCGATGTCGGCCACGACCAGGACGCGCGGCAACCGGTCCGCGGGCGGGCCGGTCGCCAGGTACCAGGCCGCGGGCAGCGCCACGGCGATGATGAGTGCGATGCCGTCGACCTCGAACCCGAGTGCCTTGATGCGCTGGTGCTCGGGGAAGTCCGTCGGGGGAGCGTTGACCCAGTTGACGAAGATGCTGACACACGACACGTAGGCACCGAGGACGAAGGCCTGGAGCGCCGTCTCGACCCGCCGTTCCGTCTCGAACAGGTCCAGCACGACCAGCACCATGCCCAAGATCTGGACGTAGGTGATGAACCCGCCCAGCGTGGCGTGCACGTCGATCGTCCAGAACATCGTCAGGCCGCTCCACAGCACCAGCAGGAAGTAGGCCTTGACGAAGCGGTCGAGCGGCCGGCTGTGACCGCGCATGATGACCGACAGCGCCCACAGCCCGGCGACCAGCAGGCCCACCGCCCGGCTCACCCGGCCGACCGCGCCGACGCGGATCGCGACCTCCCACGGGACCGTGAAGATGAACAGCACCGCCGCCCAGTAGGCCGCCCGTCGCATCATCAGCTCCCGGCGAACGCGTCGAGGTAGTCGTCGACGACCGCGTCGACCGTGTACGGACGCCAGCTGTGTTCAGGCGGGCGCGACAGCTCGCCGTCGAGTGCGGCCTCGAGCCCTGCCGCGATCGCCGCCGTGTCCCCCACCGGCACCAACCGCCCGTACCGGCCACCGGCCAGGATCTCGTCCGGCCCGTTGGGACAGTCGGTCGCGACCACCGGGGCGCCGCAACTGAGCGCCTCGATCAGCACGGTGGGCAGCCCCTCCCACCGCGACGACAGCACGAACGCCGTGGCCCGCGCGAAGAACCGGTACGGGTTGTCGGTGTACCCGTGCAGCTCCACGTCGTCGTCGAGGCCCAGACGCCGGATCTGCGCCTCCAGCGCCGTCCGGTCCGGGCCCTCGCCGAGGATCATCAGGCGTGCGTGACGCGTCGACCGCACACGGTGGAACGCGTCGATCAGGGTCGGGAAGTCCTTCTGTGGGCGCAGGCGGCCGGCCGCGACGAACACCGGCTCGTCGCGATCGAACCAGCGATGGGCCGCGGGCGCCTGTGCCTTCGCGATCAGCTCGGGCGTGACGATCGGGTTGTGGATGACGCGGTACCGCTCGTCGGGAACGGTGTTGATCAGCGACCGGAGGTCGTCGATGACGCCGGCCGACACCCCGGCGACGCAGTGCGCCCAGGGGTAGAAGCGTCCCACGAACCTGGGCATCATGCGGTCGCGCCGGGACTTGCCGTTGCCCGCCGCCGAGCTGAGGTTGTTCTGCTCCACGACGACCAGCCGGGTCGGGGATCCGGCGAGGCGCGCGGCCACCAGTGCGGCGACGTTGGCATGGTCGAGCACCGACGCCATGGCCGCTGGGCGCGTGCGGCGCAGGTAGCGCACGAGTGCGGGCACGCTGGTCAGGACCCGGCGCGCCCGGAGGTCGACCACGTCGACGGTGTCGGGGACCTCCGCCATGCGCGGCCCGTCCGCCGACGCCAGGACGAGGTCGGTGTGGAACCCGCGCTGGGCGAGCCCCGAGGCCAGCTGCACGGCCGCGCGCTCGGCGCCGCCGCCCGCCATGTTCGGCGCGAAGACCGCATATCGCGTGCGTTCCACTGGAGCTTCCCCGGTGACGTCGTCCGTGGTCGATCGACCCGATCCTGGCCGGCTTCATGGCCGCCTCGACCACTGCGTCCCGCCCGACACGACCCGATGACGTGGCATCGTAGCGCGTCGTCATGGCCACGTGGTCCGCGCCGATGGGCCCGTCGACCACCGCTATGCTTGCGCGGACGTCGCCGGGGCAGCGACGAGCGGGCGGGAGTCGATGACCATGACGACAGCGCGGATGCCACGCGCGGCACGACCGGCGCGGACGCCCGCGTCCTCGTGGCGCGCCGCCGGCTCCCCGCAGCTCGTCGAGATCCTCGGTGTCGCCGGGGCCGGCAAGTCGACGCTGTCCGCGGCGCTGTGCGCTCACGACCACTACCGGCGCGGCGCGTTCATCCGTACCCGACGCCCGGCACACCTGGCCCACGCGCTGCGCGGGCTCCCGCGTCTGCTGCCGGTCCTGGCCGCCAACGTGGTGCGCCGGCCGCGGCTGAGCTGGCCGGACGTCAAGCTCATGGCATACGTCACGGCCTGGGACCGGTTCCTGCGCCGCCGGTACGCCGGGATCGACGGCGTGGTCGTGCTCGATCAGGGACCGATCTACGCCCTCGTGCGGCTCAGGGCGCAGGACCGCGGCGTCACGACGACCCGGGCGTTCCAACGCTGGTGGGACACGATGCTGTCCCGGTGGCTGCGGACGCTGACAGCGGTGGTGTGGCTCGACGCACCCGACGCCGTGCTGCGAGCGCGCATCGACCAGCGACCGCAGGCCCACACGGTCAAGGGCGCCGGCGAGGTCGGGCTGCAGTTCATCACCCGCTACCGCCGGCTCTTCGGCCAGGTCCTGGACCGCATCGCGGCGGCGGGCGCGCCGGCGGTGCGACGCTTCGACACCAGTGCCATGGATGTTGCGCAGCTGGTGGCCGAGCTCACCGCCGACAGGACATGGATACAGGAGGGGCCACGTCCGGCCCCGGACATCGGAGACACCCGTGACACGCGACGGTGACGACCGACAGCTTCGCGTCCTGCACGTCATCCTGAACCTCGGCGAGGCCAACGGCCAGTACAACGAGCACTGCCTGCCGATGGTCGGCGTGCGCGACCTGTCGATCTGCACGTACCTCGAGCCGAAGCTGACGCCCCCGCCGGCGATCGCGCTGTTCCCGGGCGACGGGTCGCTCGCGGGCTTCGTGCGTGCGTTGCGCTCGGCGCTGGACGGCGGACCATACGACGTCGTGCACGTCCACGCGCCGCAGACGGGCGCGCTGGTCATCGTGACCCTCCTGGCGACCTTGCGCTACCGACGACTGCGGCCCGCGCTCGTGTACACCGTGCAGGACTCGTTCCACGACTACTCACTGCGCAACCAGGCGCTCATGCTGATCGCGTTGGCAGGGTTCACCCGCCTGGTGTTCTGCAGCCGAGCCGCCTATGACAGCATGCCGCGGCTCGCCAAGCGGCTGGTGCGTGGCCGCTGGCGGGTCGTGCAGAACGCCGCTGACATGGACCGCGTCGATCGCGCGCTGGACGCCACGCCGGTCACCCGCGACGACAGCGTGTTCACCGTCGTGTGCGTCAACCGACTCGAACCGGTCAAGGACCATGCCACACTGCTCGACGCGTTCGCGGCGACGGCTGACGACCGCAGCCGTCTGGTGCTGATCGGTGCCGGCGCGCTCGAGGGGACCATCCGCGCGCGCATCCGTGAGCTGGGTCTGGACGACCGTGTCACGCTCACCGGGCTGGTCCCGCGTGAGGAGGTGTTCGTCCGGTGCGCTGCCGCCGACGTGATGGTGTCGACGTCACACGGCGAGGGCCTGCCCGTCGCGGTGATCGAGGCGATGGCAGCGCGGTGTCCGGTGATCCTGTCGGACATCCCCCCGCACCGCGAACTGGTCGACGATGCCGACTTCGTCGCGCTGGTCCCCGTCGGGGACGCCGCGGAGGTGGCCCGGCAGCTCACGCGGCACCGCCAGATGTCGCCCAGCGCATTGCGTGATCTGGGCAAGCGCGCCAGGGAGCACGTGCTCACCCGCTACTCGCTGCCCGTGATGCACGCCGGCATCGACGCCGTGTACCGCGAGGCGCGGGCGGCCGCCGACACGGTGTGATGCTGCCGACGTTCGTGGTCATCGGCGCGCCAAAGGCCGGAACGACGGCGCTGTACTGGTACCTCGCCGAGCACCCGCAGGTCCACATGAGCGCGCTGAAGGAGACCAACTTCTTCGCGTACGGCGTCGACGACGCGGGCCGGCTGCGCTACGGCGATCCGCAGCTGCACCGGTTCCCCGTCCGCAGCCTGGACGCCTACGAGCGGCTGTTCGCCGACGCCGACGGCGCCACCGCGGTCGGTGAGATCTCGCCGATCTACCTGGAGTGTCCGCAGGCCGCCGGGCGGATGGCGGGCCTGCTGCCGGACGCCCAGATCGTCTGTGTGCTGCGCAACCCCGTCGACCGTGCGTACTCGGACTACCAGATGTACCTGCGCACGCGCGGCCGGCGCCTCGATCCCGAGCGCGACCTGACCGTGGACGCACCCTGGGCGCAGGCGGACTCCCACTGGGTGCGGGTCGGCAGGTACCACCAGCACCTGACGCGCTACTACGCCGCCTATCGGCCCGAGCAGATCCACGTCCAGCTGTTCGACGAGCTGCGGTCGGACACCACCGCGGCGGTGCAGGCGATCTACCGCGCGCTGGGCGTCGACGACACGTTCGTGCCGGATCTCGACACCCCCCACAACGTCGGCGGTGTGCCCGCCAACATGGCGTTCGAGCGTGTGCTGACCAGCAAGCGCATCAAGCGGATGGTCGAGCCGTGGATCCCCCGGCGGCTCGGCAACCTGGCACGGCGGGTCCGTACGGCCAACCTCCAGCGCCCGCCCGCCCTGCCCGACCCGCTGCGGGCGCAGCTGACCGACCACTTCCGCGCCGACATCGCCGGGACCGAGGCGCTGATCGGGCGCGACCTGCAGCACTGGCTGTCGTCGGACAGCTGAACCAGCGGTTCGACCCGGCCCGCGCTCGGACACCGAGTGCGCCTGAAGGGGACTGGCGTGTGACGGGATGGTGACGCGCACCTGTCCATCAGGGAACCGCCATGCGGGCGGCCGAGGTGTGATGGTAGGGCGATGACAACTGACGTCCAGGAGGCGTTCGGCGGGCGCGAGCGCCTCGACGTGCTGATCGTGTCGCAACCCGTCGAGTACGGCGTCGCGGTGTGCGTGCGCCAGCAGGTCGAGGCCGCTGTCGCGGCGGGACATGACGTCGTGGTCGCGTGCCCGGACAGCGACCAGGGTCCGCTCGCCGAGTGGGTGCGAGCGACCGGGGCGTCGCATGTCGCGCTACAGCTCGACCGTCGCCCCGCGCCGCGCGACGTCCGCGCGGTCGCGACACTGCGGCGCCTGGCTGTGGACCGCGACGTGGTGCACCTGCACTCGTCGAAGGCGGGCGCGGTCGGCCGCGCCGCCATCGCGTCGCTGCCGAAGCGTAGGCGACCGGCCGTCGTGTTCACCCCGCACTCCTGGTCGTGGCAGGTGGGCGGACGCCTCGCTGGCCTCTACCGGCTGGTCGAGCGCGGGCTCAGCGACCGCTGCGAGGCGATCGTCGCGGTCTCCGAGCACGAGGCCGCGCACGGGCGCGCGGTGCTGGGTGCACGGACCGACCACATGACGGTCGTCCCCAACGGAGTCGACCGCGACCACTTCTGTCCCGACGGTCCGGTCGCACCGCGCGACCCCACGGCCCCCCTGATCGTGTGCGTCGGGCGGCTGAGCCGGCAGAAGGGCCAGGACGTGGCGATCCGGGCGCTCGCGCGCCTGCGCGCCCCCGATGCGCGCCTGCGGCTGGTGGGCGACGAGCAGCCCGTCGGCGAGGCCGCACACCTGCGGTCACTCGCAAGGTCCCTCGGTGTGACCGACCGCATCGAGTGGCACGGCAAGGCGGCCGACACCGCCCCACAGCTGCGGGCCGCGGACATCGTGATCGCACCGTCGCGCTGGGAGGGCATGTCGCTGGTCCTCCTCGAGGCGATGGCCTGCGGCGCCGCTATCGTGGCGACCGATGTCTTCGGCAGCGATGCGGTGGGCGACGGGGGGATGATCGTGCCTCGGGGCGACGTGGACGCCTTGGCGTGCGCGATCGACACACTGCTCGACGACGTCGAGCGCAGGCGACAGCTGGGTGAGGCCGCCCGTCGCCGCAGCGTCGCATTCGGACTGGACGCCACGTTGGAGCGGACGCTGCAGCTGTGGTCCACCGTCGCCGCGGAGCGGGCAGGCTCCGCTCGGCGTCCCCGCCACGTCGCCGTGGGCGGCTGAGTGAGAGCGACCGATCAGTCATGACCCTCCGTCGCCTGGCCGCGCGCGGCGTCTACTGGACGGCGCTCGAGAACTGGGGCTACCAGATCGCGACGCTGGTCGTGTTCGCGGTCCTGGCGCGGTTGGTCGCGCCGGAGGCCTTCGGTCTCATCGCCCTGGCCACGGTGTTCACCAGCGTTCTGAAGATCGCAGCCGACCAGGGCATGGCCGACGCGATCATCCAGCGGCCCGACATCGACGACGAGCACGTCAACGGCGCGTTCTGGACGAGCGTGACGCTCGGCGTCGTGCTCACGGTGCTGCTGGGGGCTGCGTCGCCCGTGATCGCCACGCTGTTCGGTGACCCGGCGCTCGGCCCGGTCCTGGCGGCGTTGTCGCTCACCCTGACCGTCAGTGGTCTGAGCACGGTCCAGCGCGCGCTGCTGACCCGCACGTTCGCCTTCGCGAGCCTGACGCTGCGGTCGCTGGTGTCGGTCGTCGTCGGCGGCGGCGCGGGCATCGCCGCTGCGCTGCTCGACGCCGGCGTGTGGAGCCTCGTCGTCCAGACGCTGACCGTCGAGGTGGTGGCCGTCATCACGCTGTGGGTCGCCAGCGACTGGCGCCCGCGCCTGTCGTTCTCGTGGCCGCACGTCAAGGAGATGTTGCCCTTCGGCGCGAACATCGTCGGGTTCCGCGCGTTGCGGCTGGCCAACACACAGAGCGACAACTTCATGATCGGCCTGTTCCTGGGGCCGACCCAGTTGGGCTTCTACGTCGTCGCCTACCGGGTGCTGCGGTTGCTGATCAACATGTGCACCGCCGTCATCGGGTCCGTCGCGTTCCCCACGTTCTCGCGCGTGCAGGACCACGACGAGCGGGTCCGTCGCTTGTACTACCGCACGATGCGCCTGGCCGCGCTCGTGACGTTCCCGACGTTCCTCGGGCTCGTGGTGATCGCCCCCGAGGCCACGCGGCTGATGTTCGGGTCGGGCTGGAGCGAGAGCATCCCGGTGATGCGCATGCTCGGCCTCGCCGGGCTCGCGACGTCGATCGGGTTCCTCAACCCCACCGTGCTCAAGGCGCTGGGCAAGCCGTCGTGGCGCGTCGTCCTGATGGGCGTCACGGCGGTCGCGCAGGTCGCCTCGTTCGCGGTCGCTGTCCGGTGGGGGGTGCTGGCGGTCGCCACAGCGCTGGCCGTCGTCACGTTCGCCGTCAGCCCGGCGTGGTTCTACGCGGTCCACAAGCTCATCGGTCTGCGGCCCACCGCCGTCATGCGCCAGTTGGTGGGACCCGCGGTCGCGTCCGGGCTGATGGTCGGGGCGGTCGTCGCGACCAAGCAGGTCGTGGTGGACGTCGGGCTGGTGTGGCAGGTCGTCGTGCTCGTCACGACCGGCGCGGCGACCTACGTGCTCGCCCTGTGGGTCCTGGATCGACGATCCGCGGTCGAGGCGCTGGAGCTGGGACGGCTCGCGATCCCGGGCCTGGGGGGTCGTGTGCCGGCCGTGGGGCTGTCGGCGGCGCGCGGACGCGACGACGTCGATGCTCCGACGGGTGTGGCGAAGCGCTACGCTGACACGGCTGTCGAGGCGGCCGAAGGGGGCCGGGCGACATGACACCTGACCAACCGACCGAGACGGATCCGCTGACCGCGATCCGGCGGCATCCGCTGCTCGTGATCGGGTGCGCGCTGGTGTTCGGCCTGCTCGGTGCCGCGTACGCGCTGACCGGGCCCGCCGGGTACGTATCCAAGACCAGCCTGATCGTCCAGGACACGGCCGCCGAGAGCCAGTCGACCGACCCCGAACGCTACGTGGCCGACCAGGTCGCCATCCTGCAGTCCGACATCGTGGCCGAACGCGCCAGTCAGCTTGCGCCCACGCTCACGCCACCGGCCGACCTCACCGCTGGTCAGATCACCGAAGGTCGCACCATCACCTCCAGCTCGGAGAGCAACTTCGTCGAGGTGCGGTTCGCGGCAGCGGACGCCGAGACCGCGCGAACGGGCGCCGAGGCCCTGCGCCTGGCCTACGAGGACGTCGTCAGCGCGGCCCGCGCCGACAGTGCGGAGGCGACGATCGATCAGCTCGACAAGGCGATCGCCACGGCGGTCAACGAGATCCGCTCGCTGCAGAACCGGGTGGCGAGGTCCCGCACCGTCGAGGACGCGCCGCACGCGACCGACGCGCAGATCGCCAGGACCGTCTCGGACCTGGCGGGGCTGCGCGACAGCGCCAGCGCGCAGAACAGCGGGTCCGGGCGGCTGGCGGCGACCAAGGAGCTGGCCGAGCGGGCGGACCAGCTGGGCACCCGGTTGAGCGCGCGCATCAGCTCCGACGCCCCGCTCACGGGTACCATCCGGCGGCTGCTCCGTCGCCAGCGGGACAGCGCGAGGATGCTCGGCGAGCTGACGGCGCAGCGGACCGACGCGGAGGTCGAGGCCCAGCTCAACGGCAACGCGGTCGCGTTCTTCGCCCCGGCAGGGCGGGGGCGCCGCGAGGGCGTGCCCTTCACCTCCGCGACGCTCGTCGCCACGGTGCTGGGCGCACTGATCGGTGCGGCGTTGGCGTACGTGGTGAGTCAGCGCTCGCGGCGCGTCGAAGATCCGCGGACCGCGGCAGGCGTCCTGGGCGTTCCGCTGCTCGTCGACGTGCGCGATGCCGGCACCCGACGTCGGTGGCGGCCGGGTGGTCGCGGACGCGACGGTGGTGTGGCTGCGGAGGTGCCCGTCCTCGACGAGCCACGTTCCGGGTCGGCCAACGCCTACCGGACGCTGGCCGCCGCGCTCGGTCGCCGGCCCGTGGATGGTCGTGCCGGTACCAACGTCTCGCAGCTGTACGGCGCGACCTCGCAGCCCACCTCGGTCGTCGCGTGCGTCTCGGCAACGGGCGGGGATGCCAGCGCGCTCGTGGCCGTCAACGTCGCACTCGCCGCCGGCCAGGCCGGCCTGCGCGTCGGTCTGGTCGACGGTGACCTCACCGGACGTGACGTGTCCCGGCGGGTGAGCGAGCTGTACGGGCACCATCCCGCCGCGGGCCTCGCCGACCTGATCGACGGGTCGGTGACCGTCGACGAGGTGGCCGGATGGATCGAGATCCGTGACGGCACCACCGTCTCGGTGCTCAGCGTCGGCGCGGACCACGCGGTGCTACCCGACGTCTTCGGATCGGCGAAGGTCCGAGCGGTGCTCGACCGGTTCGCGGATCACCACGACCTCGTGGTCATCAACCTGCCGTCGGTGCTCGAGATCACGCAGGCCGCGGCGTTCCGGGCGGTCGACAGGGCGCTCGTGGTCGTGCCGCACGGCTCCAGCCTGACCGACCTTCGCGAGCTGCGCCGTCGCCTGGAGCTGATGGGCGTCCGGCTTGCCGGCTACGTCTACACCGACGCCTCGGTGCCCGTCGACACCGGCGTCGAGCTGAGGCCGAACGTCGTGGAGTACGCGCAGTTGGACGCCGACCAGGTGCCGCGCAGCAACGGCGACGGGCCGCACCACGCCCCGCAGTCCGAGACGGCGATGTGAGGGCCGCCGACGCGATGCGGAGGGAGGCGGTGCTGCGGTGAAGGTGCTGGTGCTGGGCGGGGCGGGGTACGTCGGCAGCGAGGCGGCGTGGCACCTGGTCGACCGCGGCCACGAGGTCGTGATCTATGACGATCTGTCACGTGGTCACGCGAGGTCGGTGGCGGGGCTGCCGCTCGTCGAGGCGTCGCTGCACGACGGCGCCGCGATGCGGGCGGTCATGGGCGACGAGCGGATCGACGCGGTGATGCATTTCGCCGCGTACGCGCTCGTCGCCGAGTCGGTCGCGGATCCCATGATGTACTACCACAACAACGTGGCCGGCTCCCTGACGCTGCTCGGCGCCATGCGGGCTGCGGGCGTGGGTCACCTGGTGTTCTCGAGCACCTGTGCCACCTACGGCACGCCCGACACCGTCCCGATCCCCGATCACGCTCCGCAGCGGCCCGTCAACCCCTACGGCTACACGAAGCTGATCATCGAGCGCGCGCTGGCCGATCACGCCCGCGCGTACGGCATGTCCTTCGTCGCGTTGCGCTACTTCAACGCGGCCGGAGCGGCTGAGGACGGGTCACGCGGTGAGGACCACGACCCCGAGACCCATGCCATCCCGATCGCGCTGCAGGTGGCGCTCGGTCAACGCGACCGGTTCATGATCTTCGGTGACGACTATCCGACGCCGGACGGCACATGCGTCCGTGACTACATCCACATCACCGACCTCGCGCGTGCCCACGAGCTGGCGCTGCGCCGGACGGGTCCCGGTCGCGGGTTGTTCGTCAACCTGGGCACTGGACACGGTCACAGCGTGCAGCAGATCGTGGAGGCGGCACGTCGCGTGACCGGTCACGCCATCCCGACCGAGATCGCCGAGCGGCGGCCCGGCGACCCGCCCGAGCTCGTCGCCGACCCCGGTCGTGCCCGCGAGGAGCTCGGGTGGAAGGCGGAGATCACCGGCGTGGACGAGATCGTGCGCACGGCGTGGCGGTGGCACCGCGCCCATCCTGCTGGCTACGCCGACGCCTGACCCTCCGCCGGGCGTCGAGGGTCACAGCGCGTCCCAGATCGCCTGCTTGACGTCGCTGATCACCTGGTCGATGTCGCGGTCGGTGCTCACCTTGTGCACCGGCGCCCGGTCGAACGCGACGCTGTCGGCCAACGTGTGGCGCCAGCGGACGTACGGTTCGGGTTCGGTCTTGGTGCGTGCGGCGTTGCGGGCCAGCGTGACGTCGAGCGGAGCGGTGAGCTGGAGCACCAGGTCGGGCGCGGGGATGTCGGCGTACAGCCGCCGTTCCAGCGCGCACAGCCAACGGCGCAGCGGATCGTCTGCGCGCGGCCGCGCGTCCAGTTGCGCACCGTCGGGCGCCCCGGGCGTCGACGACGGGTACCGGTCGCACAGCACCACCGCGCCGTTGGAGGCGCGCGCGAACGCCCGGGCCAGGACCGCGCGGCGTTCGTAGGCCAACATCACGCAGCGCACCGCGAACGCGAGGGGATGGCTGTCGGTCGATGCGGCCTCGTCGCCGACGGCCGTCGTCGCGCCGGCCATGACCCGCGTCGACCGCTGGTTGGGTGCCAGGCCTCGCAGCAGCGGGAGCAGCACGTGGGGCACGGCTGTCACCGGCGTCGCCGGCGGCTTGCCCGCGTGCACGCGCCGCACCGTGTAGTGGGCGCCCAGCCAGCGCTGGACCTCGGCGAGCACGGTCGACTTGCCGCTGGCCTCCGGCCCCACGAACGCGATCACCAACCCGCCGCTGCCGGGCGCGAGCTTCTTCTTGGTGCCCGCCAGACGGTGGCTCGTGCGCGTCGTGAACTTGCCCACCTCCGACACCCGTGCCCGGGTGGGGTGGTGGCGGGTCAGCGTCCGCAGGCGCGCGCGCACGCGCATGCCGAGCGCGATCCTACGGGTGATCGGCGCCGGACGCTGCAGCGCCTCGCACCCCGCCACGAACAGCGACGCATCGATCTGCGGCAACCAGACGGGCAGCAGGGCGAGCGCCTCGTCGCGCGCGGTGGGCGTCATCAGCCACGCGACCTCGCGCCGGAACGCGTCAGTGTCCCGCAGGAACAGCCCCAGCTCGATCGGGGTCGTGTGCTTGACCAGCATGCGCAGCACGAAGACGATCAGCTCGGCACCTGCGCTGGGGAGCGTGACCAGGCCCTCGCGACGCGTGTGCGTCAGCAGCATCTCCTCCACCGGGAAGTGGTAGTTCTTTGCCAGGCTCTCGCCGGTGATGACCCGGTAGTAGGCGTGGACGTGGGCGATGTCGTCGCTCGTCTCGTCCAGCGCGTGGTAGTGCTCGACGGCCGGCAGCGCCGGCACACCCGCCTCGATGGCGGGCCCGAACCCGAGGTCGCGCAGCAGGGCGCGGAACCGGCCGGCGTCGCGGCGGTGGATCAGCAGGTCGAGGTCCGTCTCGCCTTCGAGCGTGCTGGCCAGGTTCCAGTTGCTCTTCCAGTGGCAGTACCGGACGCCGGCGTCGTTCAACCGCTCGAGCAGGTCACGGGTCTTCGGCAGCACGTTCGGCCGTTCTGTGTCTGAGGTCGGTGGATGGGAGGGCACCGTGCCCAGTCTCGATGTCGGACAGCGTCGCCGCTATGCGGCGACCGACCAGGCGCTGGTCGGCCAGCGATCCTGAGGGGTTGTCGACGACCAGCACCCGGTCGCGCAGGGCGGGGGTGGCTGCGAGGGCGGTGAACACGTCGTCGGCGCGCGCGAGCAGCTGTCGGACCTGCGCGGCGTCCGCGCCCGTCAGCTCGCGGCGCCCGTCGGGGCGCGCCACCGCCCGCTCGACCAGCACCGACAACGGTGCCCGCACGTGGATCAGCACGTCGGGCATGGGGACGAGGCTGGCGAACCGCTCGACCTCGGCCGCGGTGGGCGGCACGCGGCTGTAGACGAACAGCTGGTAGGCGATCAACGTCGCGCCCTCGTCGGTCAGCACGATGCGACCGTCCGACACCGTGCGGGCCAGCTCGTGCATGCCGACCCGCCGCACGACGTTGCGGGCGTAGTTGAGGTGGGCGAACCGTGAGGGCGCGTGGCGCGACAACCGCTGGAACGCGAAGCGCACGAAGTCGGCGTGGCGGCTCAGATTCGCGACGAACGGACCGACCGCCGTGGCGTCGGCGACCAGGTTCATCGCGTGTGGGCTCGTGATCCACCGGCGTCCCGGACGATCCAGCACCAGATCCCACGCCGACGTGATCGGGACCGACGACGCGCATCGCTGCACGGCCCGCATCAGCGTGGTCTTGCCCGCCCCGCTGCACCCGATGAGCTCGACGATCACCTGTGCTCAGCGTCCGAGGTGGAGGGCGTCGACGTCGGCGGCGGGGTCGATGCCCAGTGCGGACAGGTCGCGTTCGAGGGTGATGCTGCCGGAGGTGGTGGGGCCGAGGGTGCCGGTGAATCGGGAGATGTCCTCGTCGTCGCCGGCGCCGCCGGCGGCCGCGTAGCTGCCCTTGGTGGAGAACAGCAGGTCGCTGCCGCCGTCGAACGCCACACCGTCGAGGTCGTCACCCGAGCCGGTCAACCCCAGGTCGCTGCCATCGAACAGCAGCGACCAGGCGCCCGACGTCGCCGCCCCGAACGACCCGGAGAACCGGTGCACGTCCTCGTCGCCGCCCTTGGCCACGCCCGACACGCTGATGGTGCCGGCCGTGGTGACCCCCAATGACCCGTCGGCGAACTCGTACAACCCGGTGATGTCCTCGCCCGAGGTGTCCAGCTCGACGTCGCTGCCGTCGAAGTGGAACGAGAAGCTGCCCGCGGTGGTCGCGCCCGTCGACGTCGGGGTGAACAGCACCACGTCGGCGTCCTCGACCGACTCGCCGGCAGGTCCGCCCGTCAGCCCCGGCACGGTCATCGTCGACGAGAACGACAACAGCACCGACCCGTCGCCGCGCACGTGGAACGCGTCGATGTCGTTGGAGGTGATCCCCACGTCCGAGGCGTCGAAGTACAGCGCCCACGTCCCAGCCGCCGCGTCATAGGACACGATGTCCTCGTCACGCACACCGCCGACGCCGGGCACGGTCGTGTTGATGTCGAACGACACCAGCTCACCGTCACCGGACCCACCCGGGTTGCCCGGGTCGTCCGGGTCATCGACGGTGACCGTCACCGTGGCGGTGTCACACCGCGCCGTGGTGTCACAGATCTCGTAGACGAAGCTGTCCGCGCCGACGAACCCGGTGTCCGGCGTGTAGGTGATCGTGCCGTCGCCGTTGTCGATCAGGCTGCCATCACTGGCGCCCGCGCACCCCGACGACCCGTTCGCGCACGCGCTGTTGGCCGACGCCGCGTCCAGATCCCCATCCGCATCGCTGTCATTGGCCGCCACATCCACCACGACCGCCGACCCCGCCTGGGTCACCGCAGCATCATCGACCGCCACCGGCCCCACACCCGACCCCGAGGTACCGGGCACCGTCATCTCGTAGATGCGCCCGTCGTTCTCCTCGGGGTCGCTGTTGTTGTCCTCGCCGCGGTCGGCGATGTACATCGCCTGCGAGCTCGCATCCTGGCTGCTCGGCCCGAACGCGAGCCCGGACAGCTTCTGCCTGGTGATCTGCCGGTCGGGGTTGGCGTCGGACACATCTATCGTGCGGATCAGCGCGCCGTCGGTCGACACCTCCAGCAACGTGTCGAAGTTATACGTGCCGATGTTGCGGGTCTTGCCGCCAAGGTAGAGGCTGCCGGTCCGGCGGTTGTAGGCGATGCCCTCGGGATCCTCCAGACCCAGGCCGAGCGTGTCGAACTGACCGACGAGCTGATCGTCCCCGCTCGGCGCGACGCCGTCGAACGTGCCGTTGGCCCCCGGCGCCAGGTGGTAGACCTCGTTGTTGAGCCCGTCCGCGACGAACAGCGCGTCCAGTTCGGGCGCGTAGGTCACGCCCTCCGGGTCGGTACTGCTGAAGTCGGTCGTGCCGAACGTCGTGACGGCGTCATCAGCCGTGCCGTAGCTGCCGTCCGCGCCGGGGTCGAGCTCGTGCACCTGCTTCGGCGGCGTGTCCTGGCTGATGAACAGGTGGCCGTCCGCGGGATTGACGGTGACACCGGTGGGCTCGTTGTTGTCGAAGTCCAACGTCGTGAACGTATCGACGAGGTTGCCGCTGAGACTGGCCTCGAACATGTTGGCGCCCGCGTACAGCGGCATCTCGTTGACCTCGCCGTCGCTGGCGAGCAGGGTGTTCGACTCCGGCAGGTACACCACACCGGAGGTGTCGGGGCTCGGCGGTGACCAGTTGAAGGCCTCGATCGTCTGGACCAGCGTTGACGCCGAGGCCGTGGCGCCGGCCGTCGGCGCGGCCGGCACGTCGGTGAACGACAGCTCGAGCAGCTGGCCGGTGCCGTCGGTCGTGGTGGCCTGCGCGACCGGGGTCGACGGGTCGGCGCCGGTGTCGTGGCTGGTCGGTGCCACGTCCGACACGACCGGCGGTCGTTCGCCAGTGTCGGACGCCACGCCGCTGTCGGCGAGGTACAGGCTCAGTTGATCGGCGTCGTCGGTGAGGTCGCCGGACTCGGCGAAGACGATCCCCTGCGGATCGACCAGCTCCAGGCCCGACAGGTCGCGGGTGGCTATCACCGCTCCGGTCGGCGTCAGCTCGTAGAGCACCTCCTCAATGGCGTCCACGACGTGCAGGTGACCGGTCGTCGGATCCAACGCCAGCCCGACGGCGTCGCCGATCCCGCTGGACCCCAGATCGATGTCGGCGATGTCGACCGTGTCGAGGTCGCCGGTGCGGCTCGGCGTGACCCGCACGATCCGTGCTGCGGCGCTGTCGAGTATGTAGATCTGGCCGGTGTCGGGATCGGTCGCCATGCCCTGCGGGTCGTCGATGCCCAGGCGCTGCGCGCCATGGCGCTCCAGTGTGCTCGGATCCAGGGCGCCGCTGGACTCGTCGACCTCGATCAGCCGGTCCGCGGCCGGCGCGTAGGCGAGCAGCCGCTGCCGGCGCTGGTCGAACGCGACGTTGATCGGGTCGCTGATCTGCGCCGCGATCCTTGTAGCGCGCAGCCGCCGCTCGTTCGGTGTCACCGTTACGATGGTCGTGCGACCCGGGGCACGCTGGTGCGGCGCTGCCGCCTCGATCACGTGGAACGCCTCGGCCGTCGGCGAGTAGGCGATGCCGGCGGGGCTGTCGATGCTGAGGTCGTCGAGTTCGAACGCCCGCACGTCGCGGATGAAGGCCTCGCGCGGTGCGGCAGCCGCGGGCGGCGCCGCGTGCAGCGTCGCGAACGTCGCCAGCACGACGAGCCACACGGCGCTCGCAGCAGTGGATCGGATCGTCACAGGCATGAACGGTCGCCCTCCCGCAAGGCCGCCGTGATGGATTGCGCGATGGTGCGCGTGCTACGGACCTCTGCATCATACGCCATCGGCGGAGGACTCGAGGGCGCACGGCGCGGGCGTGGGTCACGACAGGTGTGCCACGCGGGCGTCGTGGTCGCGATACACCCGCGCCCGGACGATCGCCCCGCCCTCGACGGTGAAGATGGCGATGAGTTCGCGACGGTGGCGCTGTGGCCCGGAGTGCAACGTCTCGGTCATCTCGCACGCGGCGGTGCCGTCGTCGATGACCGCGCTGGTGACGCGCAGTGCGCTGCGCCATGCCGCCGTGAATGTCGTCGCGAACAACGCCACGATGTCGTCGCGGCCGGCGACCCGTGTGCCGTCGCTGATCAGCACGGCGTCCGGAGCGAAGCCGTTGGCCAGCGCGTCGATGTCGCGGCAGTTGTACGCGTCGATGTGCCGGTCGATGGCGTCGACGACGTGCCGATCCACGCTGTCTCCGTGACGAGGTTCCGCAGCGCCGTTGGCGCCCGATGAGGGCTCCTTCCACCACGCCGGCGGTCGGTGGCTCGCGCTGTTCGATGACTCGGCGTTGCCTGGCAGGTCAGTTCGCAGTCCGTGCCGCTGTTGGTCGATCCAGGTGAGTGCGTCCGCGGCTGCGCCGTCGCGGGTCGCAAGCTGCTCGGCCAGGCGGAACCGCTTGGTCGCCTCGTCCCACCCGCCCAACGTCAGCGCCGTCTGACCGAGCACGAGGTGCGCGTCCACACACAACGGATCGATTGTCAGGGCGCGTTCGCACTTGAGCGCCGCGTCGATGAGTTCACCGCGATCGAGCCTGATCAATCCGAACGCCGACCACGTGGCCGGATCGCCGCCGTCCAGGACGAGGGCACGCGTGATCACCTCGAGCGCCTCGTCGAGGCCTTCCGATTGGTCGGCCAGCGCCAACGCCAATGCGCGCAGCACCCGCGGATTGCCGGGGGCGAGCCGGTCGGCATACCGGGCGTAGGCAACGGCGTCGGACTCTCCGCGGGCGCGGCTGGCGTGTGACAGCTCCAGCCAGATGGCGGGATCGTTCGGATATCGCTGCGCAAGTGCCTCCAGCACCCGCACCGTGCGGGTCGAGTCGCGATGGCCGAGCAGCTGCCGGCTGCGGACGAAGCGCGGTGGCTTGGTTCCCTGCTCTCGACTCACGTGCTCATTCGCCGCGTCGGCGCCGTCCCGTGGCGCGGGGACCTCGGCAATCCATCATCGCAGGCCCTGGCAGTGCGCGCACGATGTGCCGGGCACGCTAGCGTGGCCCGTCGACTGGTGTACTCGCGAGGCGGTAGCGGTTGATGAGCGATGTGGGTGACGGATCGACGGCGGCGCGGTACGTGTGCATGCCGGGCAGCCCGTACACCGGCTCGACCCTGCTCGGATTCCTGCTCAACGCCCACCCTGCCTGCGTCTCGGTCGGCGCAGCGACCGGGCTGACCCCACGGGTCGACGTCGCGACCTACCGGTGCTCGTGTGGTGAGTACTTCACCCAGTGCCACTTCTGGAAGGCGGTGGCGGCACGGACCGAGGAGCTGGGTGCGCCGGTCAATGTGTACGACACCGACTACTGGAACACCCACGTCCGCATGTCGCGGCGCCGCTGGCTCAACGGTGTGCTGGTGCGATCGCTGGGCACCGCGCCGCTGACCGACGTCCGCGACGCGCTGCTCGGCTGTGTCGGTCCGGTCCGGCGGACGCTGGATACGGCGCGGCGGTCGACAGCGAGTCTGGCGACAGCGGTGCTCGAGATCACCGGCACGACCGTGTTCATCGACACCGCGCGTGACCACCAGCGCCCCAAGTATCTGGCGCCGACGCCGGGGCTCGATGTCCGGGCAATCCACCTGGTCCGCGATCCGCGCGGCAACGTGGCCAGCATCGTGCGTCACACCGGAGTCGACGTCGCCGCCGCAGCGCGCCAATGGACGCACTACAACGTCGAGGCGGATCGCGTCCGCCGCTTCCTCCCATCTGATGCGTGGTTGCACGTGCGCTACGAGGATCTGTGCGCGGACCCACGGGCGACGCTGGACCGCATCGCACGCTTCATTGGAGTCGCGCCGGCATCGGGTGCCTTTGACCTCGGCGCCATGGAGCACCACATCATCGGCAACTCGATGCGTCTGCGCGGCATCGACGGCATCCGCCACGACGAGCGCTGGCGCGAGCAGCTGACCAGCAGCGATCTGGACGTGATCGCACGACTGGCCGGCGAGGCCAGCCGCCGCTTCGGCTACGACTGGCCGACGTGAAGCTGCGCCCCACGCGGGTGGCTGCTGCTAGTACGCGCCCCGCCGCAGGGCCAACGCGGGGATGGTTCGTCCAATGATCCACAGGTCGCCCCAGAATGTCCGGCTGGTGGCGTAGCCGGTGTCCAGTGCGATCCGCATGTCGTACGGCAGGTCGTTGCGGCCCGAGACCTGCCAGATGCCGGTGAGGCCGGGACGGACCTGAAGAACCACGTCGATGTGCTGGCCGTACTTGACCAGCTCGTCCGGCACGAGCGGTCGCGGACCCACCAGGCTCATGTCGCCGCGCAGCACGTTGAACAGCTGGGGGAGCTCGTCGAGGCTGGTTGCGCGCAGGAAGCGTCCAACCCTGGTCACGCGGGGGTCGGCCTTCAGCTTCCTCGAAGAGGCGAACTCGTGACGGACGTCAGCATCGTCGTGCAGCAGGACGCGCAGACGGTCGTCGGCGTCGACGAACATGGTGCGCAGCTTGAAGCAGGTGAAGTGGCGGCCGTTTCTGCCGACCCTGGTCTGACGGAACAGCGCTCGACCGGGCGATTCCAGTCGGATCAGCAGCACCAGCAGCAGGATGGCGGGCAACACCACGGCCAGCGCCAGAGCAGAGACGAGCGCGTCGAGCACGTTCTTGCCGGCACTGCCGAGCCGGCGACCCAGCGACGATCGCGGCGCGATGATGCGTGGCGCGTCGAGGGCCGTGAGCGCCACCAGCGTCGGCTCGACGCCCTCTCCTCTGCCGGCGGGCGGACTGTGCACCGCATACCCGTGCGACACGGCGTCCAGGGTCTCAGCTGACATTCATTGGATCCTTCGTCCGTCATCCTCGCTCGCGAGCGCTGCCTCTGTCCCCCCTCTAGGAGCAGGACCCGCAACCGCGAGTTCACGGCTGCGTCAGCTTCCCTTCTCGGCGTCGCCATTATCGGGAACGGGCAGTACAGGTCACCACCATGGTCATCGGCTACGATGAGCGACGCACCTGTTACACGTAGTACGGATCGCTCGTGTGCCGTTTTGAATCGTCCGCGCGGCCTGCCGCAGTGTGACGCTCCGTAGCATATCGCTTGCTGCACATGTACCGTGCGTTATATCGGCGCAACTAGGGACCCTGTCCGACGGGACGTGCCGCACTTCGAGATTCCTCGATGGCCGGCTGGGATGGGACCTCATCGAGCGGCCGCGGGGGCAACCGACGGCCGCCGGAGCCAGCAGCATGCCGGTGCATCGGCGCAATCGCGAGCGCTAGGCTTGAGCGGAAATCTCTTGCGGGTGGGATCGGTGAGGTGCGGTGTGCGTGTCGGTGTGATCGGAACAGGCCACGTCGGGTTGGTGACGGCCGGGGCCATGGCGTCGATCGGCCACGTCGTTGTCGGCGTCGACAACGACGAGGCCAAGATCGCGCTGCTGCAGGACGGCACAATGCCGTTCCACGAGCCCGGCATGTCGGAACTGCTGCAAGATCAGGAGCAGTCCGGGCGTCTGCGTTACTCGACCGACCCGCGCGACGCCATCGCGGGCAAAGATGTGGTCTTCATCTGCGTCAGCACCCCGCCGCGCGAGGACGGGTCGCCGAACCTGTCGTTCGTGCAGGCGGCAGCGGCATCGGTCGCCGAGCACGCCACTGCATCGACCGTGGTCGCCGAGAAGTCGACCGTGCCGGTGCGGACGGGACAGCGGATCCGCGAAGCACTCGCGCTGGAGGCGCGCGCGAACCGCCACGGGTTCACCCACGAGGTCGTGAGCAACCCGGAGTTCCTGCGCGAGGGCACCGCGGTGGCCGACACTCTCCGCCCGGACCGGGTCGTGGTGGGCGCCGACAGCGCGGCGGGGCACGAGGTCATGCGGCGCCTCTACGCGCCCCTGCTGGCGCAGCACGACTGCCCGTACATCGCGACGGACGTGCGCACCGCCGAGCTCATCAAGCACGCCTCCAACGCGTACCTCGCGACCAAGATCAGCTTCATCAACGCGATCGCGCGGATCTGCGAGCTGGCGGGTGCGGATGTCGAGACGGTCGCCGACGCGATGGGTCACGATGCCCGCATCGGCCGGGCGTTCCTCAACGCCGGGCTCGGGTACGGCGGCAGTTGCTTCCCCAAGGACGTCCGCGCGTTCGTCCACATCGCCGACGAGCTCGGCTACGACTTCGGTCTGCTCCGCGAGACCGAGCGCATCAACCGTGAGGCGCACGCGTGGCCCGTGCAGCAGTTGCGACGGATGCTGTGGAACCTGGAGGACAAGACGATCGCCATCCTGGGCCTGTCGTTCAAGCCCGGAACTGACGACATCCGTGACGCACCCGCGCTGCACGTCATCGAGGAGCTCTTGGCCGAGGGGGCAAAGATCCGTGCACACGATCCGGCGGCGATGGAGCACGTCTCGCGCATGTATCCGGAGCTGACCTACGTGGACAAGGCCGAGGAAGCGCTGCGGGACGCCCACGCGGTGGTCGTCTGCACCGAATGGGAAGAGTACCGGGATCTCGACGCCGGGCGGATCGCCGACCTGCTCGCCTATCCCGTCGTCGTCGATGCACGCAACGTGTGGTCGTCAGACGAGCTGGCCGCGCACGGGCTGACGGTCGCCCGCACCGGACAACCCGCGCAGGCCTGGCGGCCGGCTCGGTGACCTGGTCGAACCGACGGACACGGCTGACCGCTGAGACCGGAAGACCGTCGCGCACCCCGCTGCGCTCAGGGCGCGTTGCGTCCGGCGCTGAGGGGTTGCACGCACGACTCGGGTTCCACGCCTGACATGATGATCAGGGCCGTGACCCACATCCACACGCGTCGGTCCTGGGACAGCCGCATGCATCCGGCGCAGCTCGGCGAACGCCTCGTCGAGCTCGGCGTGGATCTCGCCGTCGTGTCGGACCACAACTCCTTCGACGGGGCGATCGAGTTCGCGGGTCACTGCCGCGATCGCGGGCTGTCGATCACCGTGCCCGTCGCTGCCGAGGTCCGCACGGATCGCGGTGACGCGCTGGTCGTCTTCGAACCCGACTCGACGCCGCCGTCCATCGACCGACTCCTGTCCTGGGAGGCGATGGTCGACGAGGTCCATGCCGCAGGAGGCCTCGTCGGTCTTCCGCACCCGTTCCGCAGCCACCGTGGAGTCGAGGAGCTGGCCCGGCAGGTCGACCTCATCGAGGTGTTCAACGCCAGGTGCACCGCCGAGCAGGACGCCCGGTCCGTGGCGCTGGCCGAGACGGTGAGCGCAGCCCGCTCGTACGGCGTCGACGCGCACTGGGCCCGCGAGCTGGATCGGGTCGTTGTGGAGTACGAACGTCGCGCGACGGTCATCGAGACGCTGCTGCAGGACGCCCGGTGTCACCATCCCACCCGCTCGCCGAAGAGCGACTGGATGGCCGCCGAGGTCATCAACGGGATCAAGCGTCGCAGGCCGCTCGTCACCGGCTACTTCGTGGCACAGTACGCCCGGTCCCGGCTGGTCGAGTCTGTGGGTAGGGGGCGGCCGTGAGCACCCTCGCCGTGGTCATTGGGGACATGGATCTCGTGCGGCCACTCGGGCTGGCGGGCATACGGTGCGTGGCGGCCGGGCCGACCGGTCCGGAGACCGCCTGGTCGCGTCACTCGGTGGACGCGATCAGCCTGCCGGACCTGTGGGACGACCCTGAGGCCGTGACCCGGCGGCTGATCGACTACGCGCGCACGCTCGACCACCGTCCTGTACTCGTCTATCAGAAGGATCCGGCGGTCCTGCTGATCTCACGCGACCGTGAGGAGCTCGGTGCGTGGTACCGCTTCGTCGTGCCGGACCATGAGGTCGTGGAGGATCTGGTCGACAAGGAGCGGTTCCAGGCCCGCGCCGAGGCGCTGGGCGTCCCGGTCCCGCTCGGACGGTCGGGTGTCGCCGGCCGCGACCCGTTGCCGGATGCCGGGATGACGTACCCGCTGGTCGTCAAGCCCGTCCTGCGCTCACGGCCACAACAGACCTGGCAGGCGGTGGCCGGCGGATCGAAGGCGCTCACCGTGTCGGACAGTGCGGAGCTGCGGGGTCTGTGGCAGCGCCCGGAGCTGCGGGACGTGCGCACGATGGTGCAGGAGTACGTCCCGGGCGACGCGACGACGATCGTCAGCTATCACGCATACGTCGACGCGGACGGCACCGTGGTGGGTCAGTTCACAGGGCGGAAGATCCGCACCAACCCCCCGGAGGTGGGCATCTCCACCGCCGTCGAGATCACACGGGACGACCGTGCGGCGGAGACCGGTCGGGCGGCGCTGCGCGCGTTCGGGTTCACCGGTGTCGCCAAGGTCGACATGAAGCGGACGCCCGGGGGTGACCACGTCGTCGTCGAGATCAACCCGCGTTTCAACCTCTGGCACCACCCGGGGGCCGTCGCCGGTGTCAACCTGCCGGCCGCGGTGTACCGGCACCTCACCGAGGGCCGGACGCAGCCGCTGCCTCCCGCCACAGCGGGCGTCCGCTGGGTACAGGTCTGGGGCGACTGGTCGTCGTCCGGACAGGCCGGTGTACCGCGGACGACGTGGATGAAGAGCGTGATCGACGCGCAGGCGCGCCGCGCCTTCCACCTCGACGACCCCGGGGCGACGGCGGGCGCGCTCGCCTGGGCCGTGTTGAAGCGGCGCGGATCGCAGGCGCACCACGACGCCGGGACGTCGGAGTCGGCGGCGACGCCCCGTCCCTGATCCTCGGGTCGTCGTCGTCCCGGACGGCCCCCGCGGCCCGTCGGGGCTGTCACGTCACGACCCTGGCAATCAGGGCAATGGCTGAACTGACGATGCGCCATGGCCGATCTGTCAGGCTCCCTCGCCATTGTGGCGCGGGCTGACACCACCGGACGTGTACGCATTCGTACGTAGGTGGCGGGTGTCGATACCGTCAGAGTCGTCATGACCCAGCGACGTCGGCGCCAACCCGACGAGCCGGATGACGTGGAGCCTTGGCGGACGATGCGATTGGTGGGCGAGTGGCGGCGTCGCGGACGATGCGCACGGTGGCGGCACTGTTCAGCATGTGCCTGTTCCTGACTGCGTGTGACATGGAATCGGTGCTCCAGTTGACGGGACCCGGGGCGGGTGACGTCCGCGGCCGGTCCGGCGAGCACGCGCGTGACGACCGTCGCACGGGATCCGGCGGGCAGGACGACGAGTCCGGTGACGCCGCCGACGACCCAACGGTCACAGACGCGGGCGGCGACAGCGCCGACGACGGTTCCGCCGGTGACGGTGGCACCGGGCCCGATGCGTCCGCGGCCGACACGGAGGATCCGCTCCCGGCCGACTCTCTGACGACGGAACCCGCCCCGACCGGCGGTGACGGCGGTGCATCGGACGGGACGGAGTCGTTCGCGTGCGACCACACGCTGGCCGGTGGCGTCGAGGAGGCCGACGGGGCGGGCAACTTCTCGGACGTCGGCCCCGGCGACACGGTCTGCCTCGCGTCGGGCACACGCGGACCGCTGGAGTTGCGCAACTTCCACGGCGCTGACGGTCGACCCGTCACGTTCGTCAACAGCGGGGGAACCGTCCAGATCCGCGGCGACGATGGTGACTACGCAGGCATCGAGATCGAGGACAGCGACCACATCCGCGTGACAGGCGCGGGCGCGGGCGGTCACTGCGGGGCCGACATCGCGGCCGGGTCCCAGCGCTGTGGCATCAGCATCCTCGGAACCGCGCGCAGCCTCACCGGCAAGGTGAAGACCGAGCACATCCGCGTCGACCACGTAGAGATGGGCGACACGTCGCAGTCGGCGGTCAGCATCAAGGACAACTCGATGGGTCGCGGCGAGTGGATCGAACACGACGTCGTGCTCGACCACAACTACCTCCACGACGTCAAGGACGAAGGGGTGTACATCGGCAGTTCCGACTACGCGACCGGCGACTACCACGTGCTGCACGGCGTTCGGCTGAGCCACAACCTCGTCGTGCGCACCGGTCGCGACGGCCTGCAGGTCGGCTCGGCGACCCGGGATTGCGCCATTCACGACAACGTCGTGACCGACACTGGCCGCAACGGGGAGTCGTCACATCGCGCCGGTGTGATGAACAACAAGGGCTCGGTGTGCGACATCCATGACAACGTCATCTCCGACACCGCGGGCTGGGGCATCTACATCCAGGGCAACGGGTCGAACGACGTCTACAACAACGTCGTGATCCGCGCGGGGCGTGCCGTGAGCGCGGGCGACGACGACGGCGACGGGATCACCGTCCACGACGGCTCGAACACGGATGGAAGCGTCCGGGTGCTCAACAACACCGTCGTCGGGGCGCGAGGTGACGGCATTGGATGGAGCAACGACGTCGGCTCCGACAACCAGATCCGCAACAACATCGCCGTGGGCTCCGGGGGCGTCGATGTGGATCGTGACGCGAACGTCGACATCGGCGCGAACCTGACGGGAGCGGTCAGCGCCGTCGGGTTCGTCGACCCGTCGGGTGACGATTTCAGGCTCGGGTCGGCGTCGCCGGCGGTCGATGCCGGACGCAGCCTGCGGTCCGAGGGCGTGGTCGACGACATCGACGGCACCGCACGTCCGCAGGGATCGGCGTACGACATCGGTGCTTACGAACGAACGGGCGGATGACGCGCCAACTGCACACTGTCAAGAGCGCTTCACGAATAATCGGTCCAGATGAGGCGTGATCAGGTTTAGGGCTCTGGATGCAAGGACATTTCATCAAGGTTTGAGCTGACACTCAGCGATCCGCCGCGTATAACCGAATGAGCACCTCGGGACGGGAGAGGTGCCTCCACGGCGGACGGCAGGTGGGCAGCTGTGAGGAGCCATCGAAACTGCGGGACCGACGGGCGTCGGCGAGCGATCCTGATCGGCGCGGTGCTGATGCTGATGGCGACGTTCGTCGTCGCGCGGGCGCCCGAAGCCGCGGCGGCGGCCGAGAACCGCGGGTCCAGGCAACCCGCAGCCGAAGCGGGGGTGCTCGACGCGCAGGAGGTCCGCACGGTCTGGACCAGTGAGTTCGGAGTGGCCGACCCGGCGGGACTGGCGTACGACGCCGAGCACGATGAGTTCCTGGTGGCCAGGGACGATGTGCGTCGCACGTTCGTCGTGCGGTTGAGCACGGACGAGGAACGGCTGGGCAGCCTCGAGCTGCCGCAGCTCGACGACCCCGAGACGCTCGCATACGACGAGTCGGAGGGTGACCTCACCGCGATCGACGGCGACCAGTTGCTCGCCGTCGATGGCGATGACCTGACGAGGTCGTCGCCGAGCGTCGACCGTGAACCGATCGCCGCGCTCGACTTCGACGCCCCCGACGGCGCGACCTTCGACCCGCAGACCGGCGACTGGTTCGTGCTCGAGGACGCGACCGTCTCGGTGGTCGACGACGGAACAGGCGCCCGCGCTGGCGCCGAGACCACCGGCACGATCGAGCTGTCGGCGGACACGGCCGATCCGGTCATCGCCTACAACTCCGCGGACGAGCTGCTGTACGTGATGGACGCCCAGTCCGAGACACTCGAGGGACTGGACAGCGACGGCAACGTGCGGACGCGTGTCAGCCTGGCATCCACCGAGCTGTCGGATCCCGTCGCGATGACGTTCGCTCCGACCACCGATCCGACCGATGACGCCGACGAGCTCAACCTGTTCGTCGCGGACTCGGGCACCGCGACCACGTCGGGCGGCGTCACCGAGCTGTCGTTCGCCACCGTGGCAGCGCTCGCCGCACCGGTCGACTCGGCCACCCACGTGCGGACCACCCAGACCTCCGGGTGGAACCCCGCATCGCCCGACCCTGCGGGCATCGTCTGGCTGCCCACGGACGACGACCTCGTCGTCGTGGACTCCGAAGTCGACGAGACCACCGGCGCGGGCTGGAACAACGTCAACCTGTGGCAGTCGACGCGCACGGGCACGGTGACGCACGTGGGCACGATGTGGGGCACGGGTTCCGCCGGCAGCTTCTCCAAGGAGCCCACCGGCCTGTCACATGACGTGGGGACCGACAGGCTGTTCGTCTCGGACGACAGCGCCGGAGCGGTCTTCGTGGTCAGGCCGGGCCCCGACGGAGACTTCGGCACCGCTGACGACGTCGTGTCGTCGGTGAACACCGAGACGCTCGGAAGCACCGACACCGAGGACCCTGAGTACGACCCGGCCAGCGGTGACCTCTTCGTGCTCGACGGTGTCGGCCGGGAGATCTACCGCATCGATCCGGTCGACGGCGTGTTCGGCAACGGCAACGACTCCTCGAGCCACTTCGACATCAGCCACCTCGGTCCCAGCGACTTCGAAGGGCTCGCGGCGGACGG
Organism: Euzebyales bacterium; assembly: GCA_036374135.1. NCBI lineage: Bacteria > Bacillati > Actinomycetota > Nitriliruptoria > Euzebyales > Euzebyales bacterium. The sequence continues at coordinate 1,309 of DASUUK010000090.1, read as the reverse complement.
CGAGCGGGGCACGCTGTACGTGGGCGCCCGCACGACCGAGGAGATCTTCGAGATCACGCACGACGGCACGCTGGTGCGCACCATCCAGGTGCCGACCAGCAGCGGCATCACCTACATCTCGGGACTCGGTGTCGCCCCGTCGAGCACGGGGTCCGGGGCGATGCACTTCTACGTCGTTGATCGTGCGGTCGACAACGGGGCCAACTCCAACGAGAACGACGGCAGGATCTTCGAGTTCGCCGCACCGAACATCGGCGGCGGCACCGTGCCGGAGCCCAACGACGCGCCGACGGTGTCCGCCGGCCCGGACCAGTCGATCACGTTGCCTACCGACTCCGTCAACCTGGACGGGACGGTGTCCGATGACGGAATGCCGGATCCGCCCGGCGCGCTGACGACGTCGTGGAGCGAGGTGTCCGGGCCGGGCACGGTGACGTTCGGCAACGCCTCCGCCGTCGACACGACGGCGACCTTCCCAGCGACCGGGTCGTACGTGCTGCGCCTGACCGCGTCCGACGGTCAGAAGACGGCGAGCGACGAGCTGACCGTCACGGTCGCGGGCGCAGGCGGCGAGGTGACCGTCGAGCGCCGGGTCGGCGCGCGGTTCGACGACGCCGAGGAGGACATCGATGGGTCGATCTCGGTGGACAGCTCGGACCTCGAACTGGTCACCGACGGTGGAGGCGAGCAGACCGTCGGGATGCGCTTCACCGATGTGACCGTCCCGAACGGCGCGACGATCCTGAGCGCGTCGGTGCAGTTCCAGGTCGACGAGACGACATCGGTTGCGACGTCGTTGACGATCCGCGGACAGGACACCGACAGCGCGTCGGAGTTCTCGACCGCCGCGAACAGCATCTCATCGCGGCCCACGACCGCCGCGTCGGCATCGTGGTCACCGCCGGCCTGGACCACGGTTGGTGCCGCGGGGGCCGACCAGCGGACCCCCGACATGTCGGCGGTGATCCAGGAGGTCGTCGACCGTCCGGGGTGGACGAGCGGCAATCCGCTCGCGGTGATCGTCACCGGTACCGGTGAGCGGGTGGCGGAGGCGTTCAACGGCGACGCCGCGGGCGCCCCGCTGCTGCGCGTCGAGTACACCACCGATGGTGGACCACCGCCGGCGGTGAATGTGGCGCCGGTGGTGTCGGCGGGTCCGGATCGGTCAGTGACGTTGCCGGCGTCGGCGTCGTTGGATGGGTCGGTGTCCGATGATGGGTTGCCGGTTCCGCCGGGTGCGGTGACGACGTTGTGGAGCAAGGTGTCTGGTCCGGGGACGGTGTCGTTCGGGGATGCGTCGGCGGTGGAT